>JABDPH010000473.1 GCA_013042925.1 Eudoraea sp. | reverse complement strand
CCGGAAGGAAGTCGGCATCGAAAATAGCGATAAAATCACCTTTTGCAATTTGAAGCCCTTCCTTGAGAGCTCCCGCTTTAAAGCCTGTTCTGTTTTCTCTGCGGATATGCTGAATATCTAATCCTGTTTCCTGCAAGGCCTTTATTCTTGCAGCTGTTTCTTCAACGGAGTTATCTGTGGAATCGTCTAATACCTGAATTTCCAGTTTGCTTTTTGGGTATTCTATTTTTGAGATATTATCGAGCAATCGCTCTACTACGTATTCTTCATTGTAGATAGGCAGCTGAATAGTTACAAACGGAATCTCTTTTGGGTCCAGCAAATTATATTTTGGAGCAACCTCATTTATCTTTTTGTTGCCTAAATAATTAACCAGAAGGTTTAATTGTGCCAGACTGTAAAAAAAGATCAGTACGAGAGCCGTGCTGTAAATACCAATAATGATGTAAGCAATTGTTAGTCCCATATTATCTTAAACTATATTTAAAAATCCAACCCAATATTTTTAATCCCGCAAAGATACTACCTTTTACTGTACCTGACACCTTAGAGACACCAATTCTTTTCTTGTAACGCACTGGTATTTCGATATATGTCATTTTGTTTTTGAGTGCTTTTAGCTGCATTTCAATGGTCCACCCGTAGGTTTTATCTTCCATTTGCATCGCCAGAAGCTTCTCATACTTTATAGCTCTGAAAGGCCCTAAATCTGTAAATGTTGACCTAAAAAATAACTTCATTAAAAATGTGGCCAGTTTATTACCAAAAATTTGATGGGGGGTCATAGAGCCTTCTTCTCTCAAAGCTTTTGTTCTAGCACCAATCACCAAATCTACATTATCATCCAGTATAGGTTTTACAATTTTATTTAACTCTTCAGGGTAATCTGAATAGTCTCCGTCGATAAATACGATGATATCGGGCTTTCTGGACTTCTTTGCTATATAATCCATACCACAAAGGCATGCATATCCATAGCCTTTTCTTGTTTCATTTAATACGGTAGCCCCCGCTCTGTTTGCGTTTATAGCCGTATCATCAGTTGAATTATTGTTTACAACAATTATTTCAGAAACCGTAGATGGAATTTCCTGAATGACCTTGGCAATTGAATTTGCTTCATTATATGCCGGAATAATAACATTGATGTCCGTCATATTGTGCTCCATAATGACATATTGATCTCCACTTGGCCTATTTTTTGGATATTTCTTGATGAGCGCTATACTTTTTTCCGTCTTTGCGGTGCAAAAATATCATTATTTATTTCACCATTGATACTTGTGTTATTTCTTTTTAGTCGGATGCTTTTATGCAGAATCTAAGGAGCCCGGTAAATACCCCAGCAAGAAAAATGGAATTTAAAGACAATAGAGAAGCAACTGAAATAGCGTACTATTTGTTTTGGTTAACCAGGTTCATTAAATCTACATCATTTCCTAAAAGGACCTCATTGCCGTCGATACGTCCTTTTAAGGGGCCATTCTCAAGTTTCAAAACACCTCTGGGGCAGACTGCAGAACATATACCACATCCTACACAGCTAGAACGCACTATGTTTTCACCTTTCTGTGCATAAGCCCGAACATCAATACCCATTTCACAATAGGTAGAACAATTGCCGCATGAAATACACTGACCTCCGTTTGTAGTTATTCTAAACTTTGAAAATAAACGTTGTTGAAAACCCAAAATTGCGGCCATAGGACAGCCAAAACGACACCAAACCCGATTCCCGAAAATAGGATAGAAGCCTGTGCCTATCACACCGGAGAATATACTGCCAATAAGAAATCCGTACGATTTCCTTAAGGTTTCAGATTTAAACAGGAATACATTGCCCTCTCCACTAAGTAAGTGAAAACCAATTAGGGCCATAATAATTACGAAATATCCAATAGCACCATATCGGGCATCTTTTTGAAATTGCTCTCTTTTAAATATCATAGCAAAAACAAAAATCACCGTTAATAAAAGGGCTACTCCAATAAGAAAAGTACTTTTAGTCAACCAATACTTGCTTGAGTCATTACCGAGATAGGAATAAATTACGGCTGTAGTCATCAGTGTGACAAAAACCACAACGCTATGAACCACCCAGCGTTCTACTTTCCAGGCCGATAAGCTTTTGTCGCTTAGCTGTCTAAAGGCATCACCTGCAGTTTCTGCCAATCCTCCACAACCACAAACCCATGAACAGAACCAACGTTTTCCAT
>JABDPH010000468.1 GCA_013042925.1 Eudoraea sp. | reverse complement strand
GACCGTATGGTTACCAAATGTTCGGGGTCTACCATTGGGCCTTTTTCATACCATTCATTAAGCAATTCTTTATCAAAACCGGTAAGCATGGCATATATACGGATTCTCATTTTATCTACTGCCTTCATTTCTTCGTAAAGGGCAATATTCTTCCTCCCAATACCAGCATCATGAAAGCCGGTAATGCCATTTCTGTGACAGGCGGCTACTGCCAATTCAAAAGCCTTGACAT
The DNA here is from genome assembly GCA_013042925.1 of Eudoraea sp. Taxonomy (GTDB): domain Bacteria; phylum Bacteroidota; class Bacteroidia; order Flavobacteriales; family Flavobacteriaceae; genus Eudoraea. The sequence continues at coordinate 2,508 of JABDPH010000468.1, read as the reverse complement.
CTTTTTCCGGGGTATTTTCGGGAATATGTTTGGTGATCAGACCCTGGGCACGTTCATTAAAAATACCCGTTGGCCGGCCAAAATCATCGCGCATAACTTCGCCGCCCTTTACATCAAATTTGTCTATTCCGTCTTTGGGCAAAATCTGCACCCCGGCAAGCTCCATGGCAGCGGCATTAGCAAAACCGGCATGGCCACTGGCATGGCTGAGGTATACCGGATTTTCCGGGGAAACCTCACTAAGCCTGTAATGCGTTTGAAAGCCATTTACGGTATCGGAAGGCATATCTGTCCACTTGCTTTGATGCCATCCTCTTCCGGTAATCCATTCCCCGGGTTCGGCTTTTTTAACCGCTGCAGCTACAGCATCTAGTATTTCCTGATAGCTCGTAGTATTGATAAGGTCCAGGTTTAATTCGTTATATCCCAATCCCATAAAATGGCCGTGACCTTCTATTAAGCCCGGAGTCATGGTTTTGCCTTTTAGATCTATTACTTGTGTTTGCTCGTTTTTATATTGCTGGGCATCTTCAAGACTGCCTGCAAAAAGAATCTTATTGTCTTTTGTAGCTACGGCTTCAACGGTTGCCTGTAAAGTGTCAACCGTATAGATGGGACCCCCGTAAATGAGCAGGGTAGCGGCCTCTTTTTTTGGGCTGCTGCAGGAAGTAAAAATCAGGGCAAGTAATGTGAAGCTCCAGAAAGCAGCATTTTGAAATCTCATAGGTGTTGGTTTTTAAAAGTCTAAATTTACTGCTTTCTTAGGTAATTGTGCCCAGGGTTAGTACTTAAAAAAAGGGAAACAGCACATTGCCTTAAAATGGGCTATAAACCACGGCTGCCCTTCGTTTCACTTCGGAGGACAGCCCAGCCTAATAAAGGTTGCTTTTGGTATGGATATAAGAAGTTGTAAAACATTTTACCCATGAATTTTCCTGAATAAAAATTAATGTCCTAACCATTTCCATCAAATCACTATTAAATAATTTGGAAATTTTATGCTCAATGAACTGCTAATACATTTAACTTTTGTGTAACAAAAACTATTTTCATTCGTGTAATTAACCTAACCAATAAAATACTTCAAAAAATGAAAATAAAAGTTTTAACAATCGCTCTTCTTTTACCTATTATCCTTTTTTCACAGTCAAATAATGTCCGGAAAAAAATCTTAATGGTAGTAAGTAGTTATGGAAAGGAAATGGGGTCAATAAGACCAGGTTTTGAGTTTGATGAATTCTCTCAAGCCTATTTAATTTTTAAACAAAATGGACTTATAATTGATATTGCAAGCCCAAAAGGTGGTAAGGTTGAAGCAGATAAGTATAATGAAGATAAGGCCTATAACAAATCTGTTTTAGAGAACCAGACCATCTTGGATTTATTAAATAAAACCAAATCAACATCAAGCTTAGACCCCTCAAAATACGATGCTATATACGTTGTTGGTGGCAAAGGTGCTATGTTTGATTTACCTTATGATCCATCACTTCAGGATATTATATTAAATCTATACCAAAGAGAAGAAACTGTAATAGCATCCGTTTGTCATGGACCTGCGTCTTTTGTGAATGTTAAAGATGGTGACGATTATATTATTAAAGATGTTGAAATCACCAGCTTTTGTAATATCGAAGAAGAGTTATTTGGAAAAAAATGGGTTAAAGAATTCCCGTTTAAATTAGAAGATAAGATTAGGTCAAGAGGTGCTATTTTCAGTCAAACTGATTTTATGCTTTCCAATGTATCTGTATCAGGTAAATTTATAACAGGTCAAAATCCCTTTTCAACCGCAAGATCTGCTGAGGAAGTGGTAAAAGCCTTAGGAATAGTTCCTGCCGATCGAATACTATATAAAGATGAAAAAACTGCTTACTTAATTCAAGATATTTTGAATGGTGATAAAACCATTAAATGGAGTGAAAAAGAATTACAAAACAATAAAGAGTTATATGATATTCCATTAATTGCTGTTTATGGATTTTACAAAATACTTTCAGCAAAAGAAGATATAGATGCTTTATCAAAAAGTGTTGAATTGATTGAACTAACTTCGCCCTACTTTTTTAATGAAAAATTACAATTCACCCTTGCGAAAAGTTATATTTCACTTGACAATACAGAAAGAGCAAAAGAAATCTTAAATGATTTAAATTCAAAGGGCTTATTAAAAGAACAAGTAACTAAATTGCTGAATGAAATAAGTTAAAAACGTTTCCGGATAATTACTTGCCTTATGAAGAATAACTAACTTTTACTTCTCATGATTGGCTTCTTCCGTAAAATCCGCAAGAAACTAGCCGATGATAACCAGTTCTTCAAATATGCCAGATATGCCATTGGTGAGATTGTATTAGTGGTTGTTGGGATATTGATTGTACTGTAAATATTTAATTCAGATCTATTACACTCTGCGAATACAAAATGCTTTCAGAAGATGAGCAGTACTAAATCGTATTCACGAAAGGCAAATTCCTTGATATTGCTATAGATAATAATTCCTTACCT
>JABDPH010000467.1 GCA_013042925.1 Eudoraea sp. | reverse complement strand
TAAAGCGATCTATTTTAAAGCCAGAAGAGATGGCAGCCCTTTTAAAGCTGAAATTTGGTAGTAAGAAAATTATGGGTCAACATAAGAATGGCCATATAAAAAATAACAAAAACCTTCTGTATTGCTATGATACACTCGATAAGGTGTCCAGATCATTTGCCGCAGTTATAAGGCAGTTACCAGAAGAAATAAGTGATGTTGTTTGTCTTTTTTATCTCATATTAAGAGGACTCGATTCTGTTGAAGATGATATGGATTTATCTAATGAAGATAAAACACTTCTGCTTCGCGAATTTTACACAAAAAACTTTGAACAAGGTTGGAACCTTACCAATGTAGGAGACAAACAAGAATACCGAGATCTGTTAGCCAATTATGATAAGGTAATAGAGGCGTTTTTAGTACTTGACGAAAAATATCAAATAATAATAACGGAGATCTGTAAAAAAATGGGGGCAGGGATGGCAGACTTTGTAGAATCTAAAATAACGTCTATAGATGATTACAACCTTTATTGCCATTATGTTGCCGGTTTGGTTGGAATTGGATTATCTGATCTATTTGCCGCATCCGAAATAGAGAGCAAGGAATTAGAATCTAAAGAAGTACTTGCAAATTCTATGGGCCTCTTTTTACAGAAAACCAATATTGTCAGGGATTATAAGGAGGACCTGGACGAAAACAGAATCTTTTGGCCGGAAGAGGTTTGGACTTTATACAATCCCACATTTGAAAGTTTCTCCTTAAACCCTGAAAAACCGGAATCTCTTTCCTGCCTCAATCATATGGTAAACGACGCCCTTTCTCATGCCACAGACTGCCTGGATTACCTGAAACTATTAAGAAACGAGCGCGCATTCAGATTTTGTGCAATACCTCAGGTAATGGCCATCGCAACGCTGGCGGAAGTTTATAATAATCACAAGGTCTTTACAGAAAATGTAAAAATCAGGAAAGGATTGGCAGCTAAACTAATTTTAAGTTCCGGTACCATTGAAGAAGTGGTTAAAATTTATAAAAAGATGGCAGCTTCAATTGCCGGAAAGATTCCAAACGGACTTCCAAATTCCCAACGTACTTTAGAAATCGTAGATAATATAAATAACTATTGTGATCTGGCTTTGTCTGAATCCTACAAACCGCATGAAATTGCTTAGGCATTAACAACTGTTTTAGGAATGTTTGCTTGTCAAAAATGATTTATTTGGATTTTTGATGGTAATCTTAAAATACTTAGCACATTTAATAGGCTACATTCTTTAACGAACTAAATAAAAAAATTACTTTTGCCGCTGAACACTTAATACCGGAAATGCCAGTGGGTAATACTCCGGTAGAAAATAAAAACAAAACGTACTTTTTATGAAAACATTTAAAATTTATGCCATTGCTCTATTCTTTTGTACATTTTTAACTTCTCCTTTACTGGGACAGGAAGTAGATAGTACAATAGAACCAAGAGAAAGACTTAGTCTTGCTACTGCACAGGGGACAGTGACAGATATAGTAAAGGAAACCCGTGAGTTAACCTTAAAAGGACCTGATGGTGAGCTCGTAACGGTAACGGCCGGCCCGGAAGTTGAAAGGTTTAATGAAATCGCTGTTGGTGATAAAATCAATTTTGACTACTATACGTATTTAAAGGCGGAGTTTAGAGCGCCTACTGCTACGGAATTGGCAGAGCCCTTAGTTGTTTTAGAGGGTGAAGGTAAAGCTCCAATGGGTGAAGCTCCGGCTGGGGCTGTTGGAACAATGATTAAGGCTCTGGTAACCATTGAAATTCTTAACAGGCCTAAAATGTTGGCTACTGTAGAAGGTCCCAATGGAAACTATTTAACTATTCCTATGAAGGACGCAGCTTTTATGGAACAACTCCATATTGGTCAGGTAGTGATATTGACATATGCCGAAGCTATGGCCATTTCTCTCACAAAAGTAGAAACCGAATATTAAAGTTAAATTTATTTGTTTTAAAAAAATGGGAGTCAAAAAAAGGCTCCCTTTTTTTTGTGACTTTAATCATGTTAAAAAAGGGTATTACTTGCTAAATTTGGCTAATAGGATGGGTTCTCCAATTAACTAAATACAAATGGGTAAAAAAGTACCAAAGGTTAGATTCTCCCACTTACTATTAAGT
>JABDPH010000462.1 GCA_013042925.1 Eudoraea sp. | reverse complement strand
CTGGAATCAACAGATATAAAAGTTGCCGCCCAAAATATGCACTTCGCAAAAAGCGGAGCCTTTACTGGTGAAATATCGGCTGATATGCTACTAAACATTAATGTAGATACTGTAATTATCGGACATTCAGAACGCAGGGCTTACTTTGGAGAAACAGATGATCTTTTGGCTAAAAAAGTAAAGGCAGCATTGGAAAATAAAATGCGGGTAATATTTTGCTTTGGTGAAGAATTGGAAGAGCGAAAGGCCGGCAATCATTTTAATGTAGTAGAATCCCAGCTAAAAAATGGCCTTTTTGAACTACCGGCTGATGCATGGTCACAAATTGTTCTTGCCTATGAACCGGTTTGGGCTATTGGTACAGGAGAAACTGCTTCCCCGGAACAAGCCCAGGAAATGCACGCTTTTATAAGGAAGACCATAACCGAAGCATATGACGCTTCTATAGCGAATGAAGTGTCCATATTATATGGAGGTAGTGTAAAACCTGAAAATGCCGGTGAGATTTTCTCAAAACCCGATGTGGACGGGGGCTTAATAGGAGGGGCTGCTTTGGTGGCAGATGATTTCATTGCCATTGTAAAGGCTATCTAATCCTAAATGCAGGAATTCTTTCTGGAATATCGATTTTCCATAAATCCCTTACAACCGGCTACGGATATCTTAATTGCTGAACTGAGCGAACTGGGTTTTGACAGTTTTGTGGAAACAACGGACGGACTGCTCGCCTATGTGAAAAAGGAAACCTGGAATCCTATGGCATTGCGTAATGTTCAAATCCTTTCCAATAAAAAATTTAGGATTGATTATGATGTAGCGGAAATAGAACAGGAAAACTGGAACGAACGCTGGGAAAAGAATTTTGAACCCATCAACGTGGACAACGAATGTGTTGTAAGAGCCCCGTTCCATGATATTCCGGATGTAACTTTTGATATTGTCATAACTCCTAAGATGAGTTTTGGCACAGGGCATCATGAAACTACCCATATGATGCTTCAACTGGTTTTAGCACTGGATTTCACTGGTAAAACTGTATTGGATATGGGATGTGGAACTGGTGTTTTGGCCATTTTGGCCGCTATGAAAGGCGCCAGCAACGTAGATGCAATAGATATAGATAACTGGAGTTATCTGAATGCTCTGGAAAATGTTGCCGGAAACAGTTGTAAGCACATAAATGTGTTCGAAGGTGATGTCAGTTTATTGACAAATCAAAATTATGATATCATCATGGCGAATATTAATCGCAATATTTTACTTGCGGATATATCTATCTATGTTGATCACCTCAAAAAAGGAGGAATATTACTTTTAAGTGGTTTTTACAAAGAGGATATTCCTCTTATTTCAAAAGAATGTGAGGCAAATGGACTTTCATTTCAAGAAAATTTGGAAAAAAATAACTGGGTTGCTTCAAAATATGTATTTTAGAGATACAAACACCTATCTATATGAGTACTAAGGAAAAAGTCTCCGAAGAACTACTTTTGGATGAGGAGACGGTAAAACATAATGAAATAGTGCTGTTCAATGATGATGTGAATACTTTTGAACATGTCATACACACGTTAATCGATGTTTGTGAACATACACCGGAACAAGCGGAGCAATGTTCATTAATAGTTCACTACAAAGGTAAATGTACCGTTAAAACCGGGGAGTATAAGGAATTAGAACCTCGCTGCAGCAGATTACTGCAAGCCGGATTAAGTGCCGAGATCGTTTGAGTTCCAATATGCTTCCGGAATAATTAGTGATATAATATTCTTTTCTTAACTTTAAAAAGAATAGTTCCTCTTTATACGCTTAGTTTGAGAATAACCTTTATTCTACTGTTATTATTTTGCAATTTCCTGGTTTATACTCAGGAATTACCTCCTATTCAGAATTATGCACCTAATGATTACGGAGCAGGAACACAAAATTGGGCAATTTCCCAATCCAACGAAAAGTTTATTTATGTAGCCAATAATGAGGGTTTGCTTGAATTTAATGGTGCGCAATGGAAATTGCATCCTTCACCCAATGGCACTCTAATAAGATCTGTTCATGTAGTTGATGATTTAATTTATACCGGGTGCTACATGGAATTTGGCTATTGGAAAAGAAATGAATTTGGGGATTTAGATTATTTTTCGCTCTTAGGTCAGCTAGATGAAGACCTAATAGAAGATGAACAATTCTGGAATATCCTGGAATACGAAAAATGGTTGCTATTCCAGACTTTAGATCGCATATATATTTATAATACCGAGGATAGAACTTTTGATATCCTCCCTTCCAAAACTGTTAGGGCAAAAATTTTCAACGTAGAAGGAACCATTTATTTTCAAAAAGACAATGAAGGGATATTCAGAATTGAAAATGGCAAATCCGTCCTGGTCTCTAATGATCCGGTAATAAAGAGTAATATCATTATTGGGGTATTCGCCATTGATAAAGAGTTATTAATACTTACGGAGAGCAGTGACTTCTATTATCTTAATTCTGAAGGTATTAAAAGATGGGATACCGAAATGAGCAAGGAAATGGCCTCTATAAATGTTTATAGTAGTTTAAGGCTTAATGATGGCAGCTTTATTTTAGGGACAATTTCAAACGGTATTTATCATCTGGATTCTAAGGGTCGGATAATCAGAAAAATTAACCAGGAGAAAGGCTTAAGCAATAATACGGTACTTACAATTTTTGAGGATGCTGAGAACAATTTATGGCTTGGATTGGATAACGGGATAAGCTCTATAGATTTAGATTCTCCATTTAATGAATATGTTGACAAAATTGGAAAATTAGGGGTAGTATACGCTTCCATAGTATTTGATAATAAACTTTATCTGGGCACAAATCAGGGCCTGTTTTATAAAAAACTGAATGAGGAAGGTGATTTTGAATTTATAGAAAATACTATAGGACAGGTATGGTCTCTAAGATCTATTGATAATGCGCTGTTTTGCGGGCATAATGAGGGAACCTTTATTATTAAGGATGACCAGGCAAAACAAGTATCAAATTTTCCAGGGACCTGGGACTTAAAGATCATAGCTGAAAATCCAAATTTGATACTGCAGGGAAATTATTCTGGATTGAGCGTTCTTGAGAAATTAAATGATGAATGGAGGTTTAGAAATAAAATAGAAGGATTTGATATTTCGAGCCGGTTTGTTGAATTAATTGAGGAAAATCAAATATTAGTGAATCATGAATACAAAGGAATTTTCAATATTTCTGTTGATAAGGATTTAAAAAGAGTACTTAATATTCAAGAAGAGACATCAAAAGGTATTGGTTCCAGCCTGGTTTCTTACAATGGCAATCCCTTGTATACAACTAATAATGGGGTATTCAAATATGATAGAAATCAAAAGAAGTTTACTCTTGATACCTTATTAACAGGTAAATTGTTTAATGAGGATGAAGGAATAATCGGAGTATTAAATGCCGATAATAAGGCAAATAGGTTATGGGGCTTTACAGAATCCAATATTATATATGTTACACCTGGCAAATTTAATAACGAACCACAAGCCGTCAGAATACCGGTTCCAAATCATTTTAGACGAGATCTGGGTGTCCCGGGATTTGAGTCTATTACACCACTGAGCGACAGACTTTACCTGATAGGAATTTCCAATGGATATATAACATTGGATTTAGATAAGATTAAACCTCAAGAATACACAATCAATATTAATTCAATTTCCAAGGAATTCTATAATCATCCAAGTGACAGAATTCCGATTGATGGGGGTAATGAAATTGAATATGAAGAAAATAACCTTAATTTTTCATACGC
>JABDPH010000229.1 GCA_013042925.1 Eudoraea sp. | reverse complement strand
TCTTTAAACTGATTATTTACGTCTGGTTCAAAAGGCTGATCAAATTCAAACATAAATCCACCTGTTATCCCATTATTGTTATAGGTACCTCCTGGCCATACCAAAGGCAGTCTGGATGTAAATACACCTAATCCTCCTCGTATTTGAGTAGTCCCTTTTCCATTAACATCCCAGTTAAATCCAACTCTGGGAGCAACCATAGCGGTTGGGTTTATCCCCTGACCAACTCTGGCACCTTGTAAATCTTTACCGGCGGCTTCTAATAAACCAACGGTTCTTGTATTAAAATCCTCATTTACAGCTCCATCAGACCAGTAAGGCACATCAACACGGAAACCTACTATTGCCTTTAAGTTGTCTGTAACCTGTATGTCGTCCTGTACATAAAGACCTAACAGGAAAGTGTCGAATTCTGAAGCACCATCTGACTCATCCCCTACCGTGCCATCTCCAACTAAAGAATATCCGTGTTGGTAAACATCGCTATTTTGGATAGTCAAAAACTGGTTCAGACCACTTGAGAGGAGGATTCCATTATCGTCGAACTGGTCTTCAAAAGTGTAATCCCCATAATTGAATGCAAAGAACAAGTTTTTAACCTTTGCAAATTCCAGGTTAGTACCAAAAGTGAATGTGTGCCTCCCGGCAAAAACATCAAAATTATTGGTAATTGTAAATACATCCTGATCAAGCAAGTTTGCTGTAGAAAAAGGTTCTGCTCCAAAAGAAATTGTACCTCCACCATCTTGTATATCTACAGTTGGGAATGGGGCTCCTGCCGGGTCTCTGTCATCTCTTACCCTTGTATAACCGAGAACAAAGTTATTTGCAAACTTATTGCCGTACCTTGAACTCCATTCAAGGGCAGTTGAATTTGTTGTAGTCTTAAACGTCTCAGACCCATTGATAAAACCTATATTTCTATTACCAGAGTTTCTGGCTTCAACATTGTCTGCTCCAACATAACTATGCCTAAAAGTAATTTTATGGTCCTGGTTTATATTCCAATCTATTTTAGCTACCAGTTTGTTACTTTCTAGTGTTCTTGTATTATCATCAAAGATTCCCGGGTCATAACCATATGTAGATTGAAGGAAGTTAGAAAGTCCGTCTATATCTCCAAGTGTTGATCTACCTGTATAATTACTGAAATTAAAAGGCTGTGGCGTTTCTTCATCCTGTCTTTCGTAGTTTACAAAAAAGAACAGTTTGTCCTTTACTATTGGACCCCCTATTCTTAAACCATAAGTATAAGCACTAAAATCAGATACTTTTTCTCTTTGTTCGTCATCACCTACTAAATCGGGAGGTGTTTTACCTACAAGATCCTGATTACGAATAAACCCATAGACAGAACCACTAAATTCATTAGATCCCGATCTGGTAATTGCATTTATAGATCCACCAGAGAAACCGGATTGCCTTACGTCAAAAGGTGCAATATTTACCTGAAAGGTTTCTATAGCATCCACAGAGAAAGGATTAACCCCGGTTTGACCCCCATTAGTACCTGAGCCAGCAAGTCCAAATACGTCATTATTAACAGCTCCATCAATATAAATGGCATTATACCTGTTGTTCTGACCAGCAAGTGAAATAGAAAACCCATCATTCCCTTCAGTAAGCTGAGCCTGAGGAGTAATTCTCACAAAATCTGCAAGGGATCTGGATGCAGAAGGTAAAGTTTGAATATCCCTCTGGGAGACATTTGTTTCCGTTCCAGTTTTACTTGAACTGAAGACACCAGTACCAGTAGCGGTAACCACAACTTCATCTAAAGCAGTAGCCGACTCAGCTAATCCCGTGCTTATTGTAGTGGATTGTCCTAAAGTTAAGTTTACGTTTTCCTGAACATAATCGTTAAATCCAACATAAGATATCGTAATTCTATAAGGGCCCCCAGATCTCATATTTGATATCCTGTAATAGCCGTCGAAATCTGTAGCAGCACCATATTTAGCCCCTGTAGGAACATAAATAGCCACAACTGTCGCTCCAGGCAAGGGTTCACCAGTGTTATCAGTTATTTTACCTCCAATAGAAGAGGTTGTAACTCCTTGTGAAAATGCCATAGCTGACACTAAAAAAGCAATTAAACCAACATAGATTTTTTTCATTTTACTAAGTGTTAATTCGTTTTTGATTTATCCCGCAAATGTGGGGTTTACAAGACACATATGCGTTAAGGTAATGTTAAAAAACCAATAACAAAAGTAAGCTAGTTTGGCAACAAATTGATATAAAATCGGATTATTTAAGGGTGGATTTTTCCGAATTACAGAAGTTCTAATTTAATCCTTAAAAAAATGCAAAAGATTCAGTGTGGAGCTATCATGTTTGGCAATTTCTGAATTATTGATATCTTTCAAAATGGTCGATGCAAGTTGTTTCCCAAGCTCCACGCCCCATTGATCAAAACTGTATAT
>JABDPH010000450.1 GCA_013042925.1 Eudoraea sp. | reverse complement strand
GCCATTATGGGTTGCTTATTCGCTAAATAAGAATTAGCTAGTTCAAAGTCAACTACATTGCTTGTAATATCCAACCTTTTACATTCAAGAAAGAGATTAATAGCTTTATCGTAATTTTCTATACCCTTTTGCTTTAATGCTTCAAAAAACGCTTCTTGAAATTCATCTGTGTAATCCTCTAAATATACTTCAGCGCTTTCTTCCTCCTGGGCATAATTCAACTGTGAGAAAATAAATATTCCCAAAAAATAAATAACATATTTAACCCTAAAGTTCATATAATCAGACTACATAAATCCTAAACACAAGATTATTCCTATTTTGTTCCGGTACTCCCAAAACCACCTTCTCCTCTGACAGTTTCAGTTAAGCTTTCAGATTCAATCCATTCCGCTCTTTCATGTGCGGAGATCACTAATTGTGCAATGCGCTCACCATTTTCGATGGTAAATTCTTCATTGGATAAATTAACAAGAATCACGCCAATTTCTCCCCTGTAATCTGCATCCACAGTACCAGGGGCATTGAGCACTGTAATTCCTTTCTTAGCCGCTAAACCGCTTCGGGGTCTTACCTGTGCTTCATACCCGACAGGAATTTCCAGAAATAGCCCTGTTTTAACCACTGCTCTTTCCAATGGTTGTAATGTAATTGATTCGGATATATTAGCCCGAAGATCCATCCCTGCAGAAGCCGGGGTTTCATATTCCGGTATTGAATGATCTGATTTATTGATGACTTTTACTTTCATATTATGCGTTATTATTTTGGCCTTTAATCCCTGCTAAAAATATTCTTTTAAGCGTTTCACTTTCCATTTTATAGAGAATGATTAAAAATACTAAAAGCAAAGCACTGCCAATTATCAAATTTCTGTTAAATACATAAAAAGAAAGGATGGCTAACAGGATGGATAATCCCAGATAAAAAGTTATTTTCCTAAAGTTATAAGGAATAGGGTAGTATTTTCTGCCAAAAAAATAAGAGATGAGCATCATGCTTCCATAAGCCGCCAGAGTAGCATATGCAGAAGCATAATATCCCCATTCGGGAATATAGAAATAGTTTATTCCGATTGTAATTAACGCCCCTACTATAGAAATATAGGCCCCAAAGCTTGTCCTGTCTGTAACTTTGTACCAAACTGAAAGGTTGTGGTAAATTCCGAGGCAAAAGCTCGCTAAAACTATCACCGGCACTATTGGCATAGCCTCCCAATATGCCTCGTCTTGAATAAAAATTACTTTTAAGACATCGGCAAATACTACAACTGCCAATAAAATTACACTTCCCAATACAACAAAATAATTGGTAATCTGGGCATAAGCGCGTTGCGGATATTCCGAAGAGGAGTGACTAAAGAAAAAGGGTTCTATCCCAAGGCGAAAGGCAGTAGCAAAAAGTGTCATGAAAAGTGCCAGTTTGTAACATGCAGAATACTTACCCATTTCACTTTTGGCTATATCTTGTGGCAATAAATCGGCAAGTAATATTCTATCAAAGACTTCATTTATCGTAAAAGCTATTCCAGCAATCATTACCGGTATACCATACTTTATCATCTTAAGCCACAAAGCCTTGTCAAAAGAATAGGTTCTTTTAAGATACAGACCGCCCATCATTATCAGAGTAAGGGCGCTAGCGATCAAATTTGAAATGAAAATATATGATATTTCAAAATCTGTAATATATATCGCGTTTAACAAACTTTCCGGATTTGCATCCGCAAGGCCGGGCAGTAAAAGCAGGAAAAATATATTCAGCCCTAAATTTACAGCAACATTCACTGTTTTAACCATAGCATAGCGTATGGGTCTTTCATTTGCACGTAACCAGGCAAAAGGAATAATTGCAAGAGCATCTAGGGCAAGAATAAAAATTACATACTTAATATAGCGGTGTTCAATATTTAATAATTCCGTCAATTGATATTGAAACAGCAGGGCAAAGAGCGTAAACAAAACAGTGCTAACCGTTAAAGAAATTAATGAGGTGGTAACTACTTTGTTTTTATCATCTTCCCCGTTGAAGAACCTGAAAAACCCAGTTTCCATGCCATAAGCCAGAAATACATTAAAGATTGCAAACCAGGAAAAAATCAACGTAACTTCTCCATATGATCCCGGTGGCATAACCTTTGTGTAAATAGGGACCAAAATAAAGGACAGCATACGGGGTAAAACAGTAGCTAAACCATAAATGAATGTTTG
>JABDPH010000443.1 GCA_013042925.1 Eudoraea sp. | reverse complement strand
AAATTTATTATACCCTTTATGTTTATATGGAATTTCTTCCGATACAGAAAGATTGGACCCCACTTCTCTTTTCTCGTTTTCATCCATCAGGAAACTAATAAGACCTTCTTTTTCAATTGATGTTAATTGCGGAAAACCGGTCATCATACCTTTTCCCCGCTTAATTTGATTTAGCAATTCTTCTTCGCTTAATTTATCACCAATATTTATCAGAGAGGGAAATCCGCTTGCAGCTATTCCACTCCTGTTATTTTGATGACAAACCGCACAATACTTTTTATAGACACTTTCTCCATAGGAAGCGTCCTTTTGGCCGGCATTATTTTCTTCCATCTGCATTATCCAGGCCATTTCATTTGAATTAACATACAGAATACCATCTTCTGGATCAGCCGCCGCACCACCCCATTCAGCCGCACCATCATATCCCGGTAAGAGCAAAACGGGATCGAGCCCCGGAGGGGCATAAATACGTTTGTTGGCAGCAATTAAGATTGCCTTTAGCTCTTCTTTGTTTTGTGCATAAGGACTAATATCATTTTCTGTCAATTCTGAAGACTGGCGGGCAAAAGGCTTCGGACTTACCGGAAAAGGTTGTGTTTCCCATGCCTTTTCCCCTTTAAGGCCCGAAGCAGGCACAGGCACTTCATTGATATCAAACAAAGGTTCGCCGGTTTCTCTGTCAAAAACATATACATACCCTTGTTTTGTTACCTGAGCCACTGCCGGTATTTTTTCCCCATTCCTTGTGATGGTAATTAAATTTGGCGGCGCGGGAGGGTCCCTATCCCAAATGTCATGATGTGTGAATTGAAAATGCCATAATAGCTTTCCTGTTTCAGCTTCCAGGGCCAAGAGGCAATTTGCAAATAAATTACTCCCTTTTCGTATGCCGCCATAAAAATCAGGAGCTGCAGAACCTGTAGGAACATATATAATACCCCGGTCCTCATCAACCGCCATCCCGGCCCAATTATTTGCAGCCCCCACCAATTCGTTTTTATCTTCCCATGTGTCAGCACCTTCCTCTCCCGGGCGAGGAATGGTATGGAATACCCATTCAAGCTGACCTGTTATGACGTTAAAAGCCATAATATTTCCAGGCGCAGCTCCGGCACTTTCGGATACCCTCAGCGGCATAACTATAAGGTCCTGAAATATTGTCCCCGGAGTATTGGATATTACAAATTTATCTTTTGCCGTCTCTGGCATTCCAATATGCAGGTCAACTTTTCCATTAACCCCAAAATCCGTGATAGGTTCTCCGGTTATGGCATTCAGAGCAAATAATTCAGGGCCTTTTGTAAACAGAATACGTTTATCTTCCTTTTGCTCCCAATAGGAAACACCGCGGCTGGTAGAATGCCATATCTGCAAAGAATCACCATACCGCCAGATTTCTTTTCCTGTCCCGGCATGAAGAGCAACCACCCTTAGAGCTGCAGTAACCCCATATAAAATGGTGTCTACAACTATAGGGTTCATTTGCATCTGACCATAATCAGGCGCCTCGTATTGCCAGGCAAGCTTAAGACTACCTATATTTTCTTTTGTTATTTGGGAAAGTACGGAATAATGATTTCTATCGGGACCCCCTAAATAAGAAGACCAGGTAGTATATTTTGTTTTCTCCTTTTTTGGCCCTTCTGAATATTTACAACCAGACACAAAGGCGGAAATTACAAAGAGAATACAACAGAACCAGGAACACCTGTAAAGCATTTTTTTAAAATTTATGATTACTAAAAGTATCAAAAGAATCTTATAATAGCCAGATTTTTTGATACTAACCAAATGTATACTTATCAAAAATGCGTATGTAATATTTCCTTCACCGATCTATAATAAGATCTTCCAAACAAGTTTAAATGAACGAGCAAATAATATAGCTGATATATAGCCATGCGGCCGGGTTCACCAGGGGCGGGCGGATTAATATCATAATATGCAGTATAGAAAGGAGACCCAAAACCACCAAAGAGCCGCGACATGGAAAGATCTATTTCACTATGTCCAAAATAAACAGCCGGATCTATAAGATATGGAATACCATTTTCATTAATGATGAAATTGCCACCCCATAAATCGCCATGCAATAAGGACGGTTTAATATCCGGGCAATAGGAGCTAATAACGGCTTGAAGCTTGTCAATTCCCGGAACATCATCTTTCGCTAATAAATTTTGATTTATGGCAGCTTGAAACTGAGGCGTTAATCGCTCCTCAATATAGAATGAAATCCAATTGTCATGTTTTTGGTTGGACTGTGGTAAATTGCCAATGAAATTTGGATTTTCCCACCCAAAATAATCGGAACTTATTTGATGCATCCTGGCCAATTGAGCACCAAGAGCTTCCAATTCTTTAGAATCCGGTCGCTTGGAAGACACATATTCCATTAATAAGCAAGCGCCTTCTTCTATATCATTAACAGCATAAATAGCGGGGGTTTTTATGGTTTTTGTATTGGCAATTGCCTTCAAACCTTCAACCTCTGCCTCAAACATAGCTATGGCAGATGACGAACTATTTAATTTGCAAAAAATCTTATCAGAGTCTGTGTGCAGCAAATAGGCTTTGGAAATATCACCACCAGAGACAGGTGTGGCATTTTTTATCTTAGTTCCAAGAAGAACACCAATAGCATCCTTAACCCCTGCTTTCATTTTTATGAATTAATAAGACGCACAAATAATCAACATTATTTATAGAGTTTAGTATAATACTCATCAGCCATTCTGCGGCTTGTAAAGGCTGGTACAACCCCATCAATTGCCTTAAAGATCATTTCCTGCCATTTCTCAGGTTTTTCATAAAATATAGGGAGAACTTGTTGTTCCAGCGCATCATAAAGGTTATCGCTGTCAAACTTATCTTGTTCCCAGGCAGGAGATCTGAAATCTGCTTCAGGAAGGACAAATGAATTCTTTCCGTTTTTTGCAAATTCTGGTATCCACCCATCATTAATGGTTAAGTTTAAAGAGCCATTCATAGCAGCAGTCATTCCACTCGTACCGGACGCCTCTCTTGTAATTCTGGGCGTATTCAACCACACATCCGAACCTGTCTTAAGTTTTCTGGAAAGCTCCATTTCATATCCAATAAGCACCGCCATATTGGCTCTGTATTTAGTGTAGTTTACGAGGTGATTAAACATGTCAATGGAATAATAATCCGTAGGATAGGGTTTGCCTGCCCAAATAATCTGAATGGGGTATTTTGATGAAGAAACGAGCTTTTCAAAACGCTCAATATCGTATAATAAAAGGTCTGCCCTTTTGTATTGAGCAAATCTTCTTGCCCAGACAATAGTTAGGACATTGGGATCAAAAAGTTTCCCTGTCTGATCTAATACCACATCGAAGAGCCGGGATTTTAATTCAAGTTTTCTCCTTTTAAATGCCTTTGCATTGAGGCTTTTCCAGGCTCTGGTAAGGGAACTATCCTGCCAAAAACTCTGGTTTTGGGAATTGGTAATCGGGATAATTTTAGTGGTTCCCTCAAAACTATTCCACATACTATTAGCAACTACGGCGTGAAGTTTGGAAACAGCATTGACCTTTTTGGCCATTCTTAGCGCCGCAACCGTATAATTCAGCATATCGTCATTTACCACTTCTTTGTTTAACTCATCTTCCGTAAGTGTTTTTCCAAAGAAGCCGCAGCTATTCAACAGGTGTCCATTTCGCTCCATATTACCCGCTTTTTCGGGCGTATGCGTAGTGAAAAACATTTGATTTCGGTTAATTCCCAGATTACGGAGATAATAAAAGGCAGGTAATGCATGTCCTTCATTTAAGTGATATACGTCTGCCCCTCCCAATTCCTGAACAACCTTTGCCCCACCAATACCAAGCACAATATTTTGTGAGATGCGGGTTAGGGTATTATTATCGTATAAATGGTCGGTAATTGTTTTAGACAAATGGTCATTGCCGGGAACATCTGTAGTAAGCAGATAGATTGGCACTGACCCAAAAATTTCCGGTTTCAGCACATACGCCCTTACTTTAACGGAAGGATTGTCATGAATTTTTACCTCAACCTCTATCCCTGAATCTTCGAGAAAATTATAATGTTTTTCAATAAAATTGGTTTGCAGGGTCTGGTCTGTGTTTCGGCCCTGATCATAGTACCCGTATTTCCATAGCATTCCTATCCCTATCATATTTTGCTTTAATTCCCGTGCGGAAATCATATGAGAACCTGCAAGAAACCCCAGACCTCCGGAATAGATTTTAAGGGCCTGATGGATGCCAAATTCCATACTAAAATAGGCTGCTCTCTTTTGATATTTTGCATCAATTTTATAGGGGTGATACCATGTATTGTATTTACTTGCCATAAAAGGTATTTTTTAAGAAGCCACGAATTTAAAATAATAGTTAGGAATCGAGAGTGAAAGCGTCTTTTTTTTGAATTGTAATAATTACTAATCCAGGTCTTTAGGGTAACGACCAATAGCAGTCCATCCGCCATCTACAACTAAAGTTTGTCCATTTATATGTGCAGCCCCGTCAGAAAGTAAAAAAAGACAGGTTTCTGCCATATCCTTTGGTTCACCAACAACGCCAGATGGGATTAGCTTACCCCAGGTTCCGGCATAGTCCGGCTCTTCCTTCTCTGTACGTTCTGTAAGCGTGGCCCCGGGAGCAATGGCATTAACAGTAATCTGATATGGTGCAAGTGCCAGCACCAGGCTTCTAGCCATCATTTGAAGCGCAGCCTTGGTCATGGAATATGCGGTTAAATCGGGATATCCTTTGATCCCGGTAATGGAAGACATTAGGACTACACGACCTCCACGACCTTGTGTTTTCATAATTTCTCCGGTTTTTTGAACCAGAAAAAAAGCTCCTTTTAAGTTAAGCCCTATTACTTTATCGAATTCCTCGGGTTTAAATTTGAAGAAATCACCAAACAATGTAATCCCGGCATTGGGAATAACAAAATCTATTCTATTGTACTGCTTTAAGGTAAAACGCACAAGCCTGTCAATTAAGTCAATGTCCGCGGCATCCCCTACAAACACAGAACATTTATCGGGAAATTTTTCTTCAAGACTTATCAATGCATTTTCCACCACCTCTTTATCAACATCATTTATAACAACACATGCACCATTTTGCAGCAACAATTCGGCTATGGCATATCCTATACCCATACCGGCCCCTGTAATAATTGCTACTTTATCCTCTATTCCATTGTAGATCATAGATTGCCTTTAAAACTATTTACCTTAAAACCCCCAACATCTGTTGTATGACAAAAGAGACCTCCGCTGAGCGGATATGAATTCAGACCTTTTTCCGACATGCCGCTTCGGGCTGTTGTGATATATAATGTTTTTAAGTCCTTTCCCCCAAAACAGCATGATGTGACGTGCGGCGCGTCAACTTCAATTTTCTCTAAAACCTTACCCGATTCCGGATTCCATCGTCTTACACATCCACCTCCCCAATGGGCAACCCAAAGCATCCCTTCCCGATCTATTGTCATACCATCTGCACCACCATAAGATTCCGGGATTTTGAAAATAGCTTTTCTATTTGAAATTTCAGCCTTAACAACATCAAAATCAAATTGCCAAACCTCATAAACCGCTGTATCAATGTAGTAAAATTTGGTTTTATCCGGAGACCAGGCCATCCCATTTGAAATGCTTGTGTTTTTAATTTGAAGCGTCTCCTTTAACTCATGGTCTACCTTAAAAAGGTTTCCATATCCTGGCTTTAGATTTTTATGCATAGTGCCTATCCAAAGGTTCCCATTAGGATCACATTTGCCATCGTTAAACCTCAGGTTTTGATCAGAATTTTCAAGAATTCCAAGCGGCATAAGCTTCCTGGTCTTATAATTAAACCTGGCAATCCCGCTTTCCAATGCCAAAATTAAAGTCTCTTTTCCCGAGGGAACCACCGCCCCAATCATCTCGTCTAAGAACCACTGGGTATTCTCTTTGGTTTTATCATAGTGACAATGAAGTACCCCGGCATCTATATCTACCCAAAATAATTGCTCGGACTCGTAATCCCAAAAAGGACCTTCTCCAAGAGTTGCTTTTGCATCATAAATGAGACTGGCTTTCTGCACCTGCTAACTAAATTTAAATCATTTTTTGTTTTTGAGTTCCAAGACCTTCAATGCTTAATTCAACGACATCGCCTTTTGCAAGGTAAGAAGGCGGATCCAATCCTATACCAACCCCGGCCGGGGTGCCGGTAGAAATTAAATCACCCGCTTCAAGGAGCATAAATTGCGACAGGTAATACACAATAAAGGAAGGTGTGAAGATCATAAAAGAAGTACTGCCATTTTGCCTTAATTCCCCGTTTACGGATAAGGTCATTTTTAGATTGTTGAGATCGCCTAATTCATCAGGGGTTGCGAGGTGCGGGCCAACCGGACTAAATCCGGGGCATGATTTGCCTTTTATCCACTGCCCACCTTTTTCCAACTGAAAATTCCTTTCAGACAGGTCATTTATAACACAATATCCCGCTATGGCTTCAGCGGCTTCTGCCTCATTTTTAAGGTAGAGCACATCTTTATTCAGAACCACCCCAAGCTCTACTTCATAATCGGTTTTGGTAGAATTTTTAGGAATAGACACATCATCATAAGGTCCACTTAAGGTATTGGTGGCTTTACCAAAAATTATGGGCTCTTCAGGTA
>JABDPH010000433.1 GCA_013042925.1 Eudoraea sp. | reverse complement strand
GCTTCAATATACGGATCGAAAATTATGGCTTCTTCATCTAAAACCTCTTTATAAAGTATACCAATATTTTCGTCATATTTATTATTAATAAGATGAGCATTTATCAGCAATAAATCAAAATACTGCTTGCTATTTTCAGGGATATCAAAATAATCATCCAGGTTGTATTCCTGAATTTTATTCCCGGCTATTACAGATAATGCCTTTATTAAGGCATAAAATATGAACTCCCTTGTTTTCTCTCTTTCGTAATCCTCGGGATAATGACCTGCTTCGAATAATATGGTGGGTGTTCCCAACATTTGAAGTGTATCTCCAATACAATTAGGATTAAAGGCATCATGATATCTGCCAATCTGATCCGGTAATAGCGTTGATAGTGCTTTATACATGGCCACAATAATTTTCATACTTTCTGCTCTGCTAGCTGAAATCTTTCGGTCAATATCATGTGCCGGAGCTAAAAACGATATAGTTGCCGGTTTCTGATAGCTGCCCACGTTATAAATTGTACGTTGATCATGCAGATTAAAACAATAATCGGGCTTGATTTCATCGTATAAATCACGTAGGACCTTACTTTCCGGTTGACTTAACTCCAATGCGTCCCTGTTTAAATCGATATTATTCGCATTCACCCGGGTGTAAGCAACTGCACCGTCAGGATTTAAGACGGGTACTATGGTTAATGTGACTGATGATAATATCTGACTGGCCAGATCACTATTTTTATTTAAATAGTTAATTAAGTCGAGGACGGCCTTTGTGGTTGTGGTTTCATTTCCGTGCATCTGGGACCAAATTAAGATGTTAGTATTCCCGCTCCCTAATGTTACCTTATGAATAGGTCTGCTTTCTACGGATTTACCTATTAAGGAAATTTTCTTCTTAATTGTATTACTATTAATAAAAGAATGCAATTGCGCACTACTAATATATCTTCCATGAACAGAAGGCTCTTTTATATCCTGATATTTTAAAGTAGAAAAGTTCACAATAGATTTAAATTGAATTGCAAATGTAAAGGCAAAATCAATTACAAATGTGATTAAATTAGTTACATTTGTAAACAATATTATTTGAAAAGTATCGTGATTTGAATACCTTTGTAAACAATTTAGAGCCAAGTTTTTATGAATTGGTTTAATATATTCTATTTCAGATATTTAAATAGTTTTATATAAATTATTTAAATAAGTTTTTAAGATGATTTTATGGTGCATATTACGAGAAATATACGATTAATTAAATCAAATATTGTACAATGGTAAACACGGAAGAATTTGTGCGGCGCTTAGAGAAAGTAATGAATTATTACGGACTTTCTGCATCTGCTTTTGCAGATAAGATAGGGGTCCAGAGATCTACCATTTCCCACTTACTTACTGGCAGAAACAAACCCAGCCTCGAATTCGTCTTAAAAGTTGTTAAGTCGTTTCCTGAGGTAAATCTTTATTGGCTGCTTAATGGAAAGGGTTCATTTCCTGCGGTTCAAAAAGAAACAGCTCCTCTCCACCCTGCTGAACCTGCGTTATCTTCAGAATCTTCTTCCAAATCAAAATCAATTAAAAAAATAATTATTTTCTATGACGACGGTAGCTTTGAATCATTTAATAAAAATGTAGGGCAATAGCAGCAGCACATTGTAAATTCACATAAAACGCGCCTTAGATATCCGTTCTATTTTGTTATTTTGCAATATATGAAATGGCCCTTCTTCTTAGTTTTCATTTTTATTATCATGAGCTCATGTTACCAACCCAAAAGAGACTGTCAGGCTTTTAAATATGGTACTTTTACGTTTACTACAGTTATAAATGATGAGGAAAAGACCACTACATTTGTTCGATATGAAAATATTGAAATCGATTATTATGAAGGTAAAAGCGACACCTCATCCTTAAGGTGGATAAATGACTGTGAATATATAGTGAAGAAATTAAACCCAAGGAATAAAGCGGAAGAGAAATCAATTCACATGAAAATAAGATCAACAACAGATAGCTCCTATACTTTTGAGTATGGGATAGTGGGGGAAACAAATAAATCTGTGGGAACAGCCATAAAAATCAAGTAACTATGTTTGAAATTTTAACTAGTGCGGATGCCTGGGTAGCCCTGCTAACCCTAACCTTTTTAGAGATAGTATTAGGTATAGACAATATTGTATTTATATCTATTGCCGCAAATAAACTTCCTCCGAAAGATCAACGCAAAGCAACTAATTTTGGTTTATTGCTGGCTATGGTACAGCGTATTATACTATTATTTGCAGTTACTTTTCTTATTGGCTTAAAGATCCCGTTTTATTATATCAATACCTCCTGGATCTCTATAGGGATTAGTGGCCAGGCCTTAATTTTATTTTTTGGAGGTATTTTTCTGTTATATAAAAGTACTTCCGAAATTCATGAAAAGGTGGAGATGCCGGAACATGACGAAGAGGTGCTAAAATCTAAGAATATTACCAGTCTCACCAAAGCAATTGTACAAATAGTTATCATTGATTTTATATTTTCTATAGATTCAATATTAACGGCTGTAGGTATGACCAACGGTATTGGTGAGAAGCCTATGGATGCCCTTGTGCTAATGGTCATAGCAGTTGTTATTTCCATAATAATCATGATGGTGTTTGCTAATTCTATCCGGATTTTTATTAATAATCATCCTTCAATGCAAATACTGGCCCTTTCCTTTTTAATTCTTATAGGGTTTATGCTTATAGTTGAAGCTGCACATCTAAGTCATGCAAGAATCTTCAATCAGGAGATTGGGGCTATTCCTAAAGGATATTTATATTTCGCGATAGCTTTCTCCTTACTAGTAGAATTCTTAAATATGAAGATGCGTAAAAAAATTGAAACTGGGGATGTTCCTGACGAGGATACTTAAAACCGGGATAGCATAAAATACTAAATTGCCTTTTTTTTGATCACTACCCCCTCTGTAGGGTTTAATAGTTTTTCTTTTTCCATTAACTTTTGCTGCTGCTTAACGGTCAGTGTACTGCCGTCGTGGCTCCAACCAGGAGGACCGAATACATACATAAAGGCATGGGATATTTTTTTAGATTTCTTTACATCTTTCCATATATCCTTATACTCATGGGTTAGGATCACCATTGGATTGTAGGAGTTAGGCGGATGAATTACACCATATTTAATTGATTTGCCTTCGTTTAATTCTTTCCAGGTCCCGAAGATCTTATCAAAAATATTAAGGATTCCTCCATGATTCTTGTCCAGATACTCTACATCCTGAGAATGATGCACCTGGTGCATAGTATGTGTATTAAATATCTTTTCAAGGAAACCCATTTTAGGAATATAGACCGAGTGCAATTGAAACTGCCACATTATCTCTATGCCAATACAAATCAGAACCATTTCAGGTGGAAATCCAATTGCGGGCATCCACAGATAGAAAAAGGGTTTATAAAAAATTGTGAACCACCCATTACGCACCGCAGTTCCTAAATTAAAATTATCAGAAGAATGATGAACAATATGAGCAGCCCAAAACAGCCTTATTTCATGGTTTGCTCTATGAAAGCAATAGTAAGTAAAATCGTCTGCGAACATACAAAGTAACCAGACATACCAAGCATATCCAAAAGATTCATACCCAAGAATATTTGTCCGAACACCATCAGTTATAGGATTTAAAAATTCATAGGTAACCTCAAATAGTGCTATCGCAAAAATCACTTTAAAGATTGGTCCTATTAGTGCAGCACCTATTCCCATAGCACCGCTGGCAAATAAATCTTTCCAGTTGTAAAGATGATCGTCTCCGTGAGTTTTGCTGTAAATAAGTTCTAGAATAATTAGTGCAATGAAACAGGGTACACCATAGATCAGGGGGTTTGTAAAAGTCATATTAATATTGAAGTTTTCTCTTTTTTTTAAAGAGACTTGGTAAGTATAGACAAAACAAACCCAATTTACAAGTTAAAACTAGTTTGATTCTGATAATAGAAGATTAATAACCCCTTTTTGCTAAAAAAGCGTTGTTTGCCCTTCCTCATCATTCTTGTTGGGAGCCTCTTTGGGATTTACCTGATTGCTTTCTTTTTTAGGTTTTGTGTTTAGCCCTTTTGACTCAGGCAATATATTTTCTTCATCTACAACCTCAATATCCAAAGTTTCTGGAACTTCCGGCACCTCATAAAGCAAGGGCTCCAATGCGTTTATCTCCAGTACCTTATCTTTGGTTAGCTGATTTCCCATTGCAGAACTACCC
>JABDPH010000428.1 GCA_013042925.1 Eudoraea sp. | reverse complement strand
GATTACGTGGTATAATCATCCTTATTATAAAGATCATTATGAACGCTATGGCTTTATTAAGGAAAAGGAATATATGGAAAACAGATTTCCGGCCAGTAATACTAAACCAGAAAACTTTATTAAAATACAGGCCTTGATAAAAAAGAGGTATGGTCTAAAAGAAATGAATTTTACAAAGTCTGCCGATATCATGCCATGGGCAGATCAGATGTTTGATCTGTTTAATAAGACTTATGCAAAATTGTCTTCATTTGTTCCTTTAACAGAGGAGCAAAAAGCTTATTTTAAGAATAAATATATTGGGCTTGTTAATCCTGAATATATAAAGTTTGTAATTGATAGCAACAACAGACTGGTAGCATTTGCTATAGTAATGCCATCCTATGGACCTGCCTTGCAAAAAGCAAAGGGGAGGCTTTTTCCATTTGGCTTTTTGTATCTTCTAAATGCAAAGAAAAATAGCAGAGATGTCATTTTCTACCTTATTGGTATTCATCCAGAGTACCAAAATAAGGGAGTAACCGCTATAATTATGAATGAGTATCACAAAGTTTTTCAGGAGAAAAAAATAAGGAATTGTTACAGAACTCCCGAATTAGAGGAAAATGTTGCTATCCGTCAAATGTGGAAACACTTTGACCCTGAAATCTATAAGCGCAGGAGAACCTACAAAAAGGAGTTATAGCAACTTTGCAATAAAAACTTCAGATACTTTATGCCTTGCCTTTAAGATGGCTTATTCACCCATTGCTGCTGCCACAGCAGCAGATAATCTCTTATAAGTGCCGTTCTGTAATCTATCTCGTATAGCCGAAAATGCATCCAAGGTTACGGCAACATCTTCCAAAGTATGCGTTGATGTGGGTATCATTCTCAATAAGATCATTCCTTTAGGAATAACCGGATATACCACTATTGAACAGAAAATACCATAATTTTCTCTTAAATCCTTAACCAAAGCCATAGCTTCAGGAATACTACCATTCAGATATACAGGTGTAACGCAACTTGAGGTTGTACCAATATCAAAACCCCTTTCTTTGAGTCCATTTTGCAGGGCATTTACATTTTCCCACAGTTTCTCTCTTAACTCAGGCTTTGTGCGCAACATGTCAAGACGTTTTAACGCTCCTTTTACATAGATCATTGGGAGTGATTTTGCAAACATCTGAGAACGCAGATTATATTTCAAATAATCAATTATTTCCTTGTCGGCAGCCAGAAATGCACCAATTCCTGCCATTGATTTTGCAAACGTTGCAAAATATACATCTATATCGTCCTGAACACCTTGCTCTTCACCTGCTCCAGCACCGGTCTTACCTAATGTTCCAAAGCCGTGTGCATCATCTACCAATAACCTAAAATTAAATTCCTTTTTGAGCGCAACAATTTCTTTAAGCTTACCCTGTTCTCCGCGCATTCCAAAAACCCCTTCGGAAATAACCAGAATTCCACCACCAGTTTGTTCTGCCATTTTACTGGCACGCTCCAAATTCTTTTTTAGGCTTTCTATATCGTTGTGCACAAATGTAAATCGTTTACCCATATGCAATCGTACCCCATCAATTATGCATGCATGGGAATCTACATCATAAACAATAATATCATCTTTAGATACAAGGGCATCAATTGCAGATAAAATGCCCTGATAACCAAAATTTAAAAGATATGCAGATTCTTTATTGACAAAAGCGGCCAATTCATTCTCCAATTGCTCATGAAAATCTGTATGCCCACTCATCATTCGAGCACCCATTGGATACGCAGCTCCATATTCGGCAGCTGCTTCCCCATCTACCTTTTTTATTTCAGGTAAATTAGCCATCCCCAGGTAATCATTAATACTCCAAGTAATTACATCTTTTCCCTGAAATTTCATTCGATTGGAAATTGGTCCTTCCAATTTGGGAAAAACAAAGTATCCCTCTGCCTGGGATGCCCATTTACCCAAAGGTCCTTTATTCTCAATGATTCTTGCAAATAAATCTTTCATGTGGCCTAGTTTGGTTAGTGCACAAAATTATGGAATTTTGATTACGATTCATAAATTATTTTAAATCAAAAGAAAAAAGGCAACAGTATTCTACTGTTGCCTTTAAAATATAAAGCTTATTATTTATTTTACATATTCAACCGGTTGTTCTTCTTCAACATTTTTACTGTCAAAAAAGCCCTGGTCACTCATCCACTGATCATTGTATATTTTACTCATATATCTTGAACCATGGTCTGGAAAAATTACAACTACATTGCTATTTTTGGTGAATTCACCTTTCTCGCTTAGTTGCTTAACAGCCTGCATAACTGCGCCGCTAGTATAACCGACAAAAATACCTTCTTTACAAGAAATTTCCCTCGCGGTATGGGCACTTTCCTCATCGGTAACTTTTATAAATTCATCAATAATATCAAAATCGGTGGCATCAGGAATTAAATTCTTGCCAAGTCCTTCTATTCTATATGGATATACTTCATCATTATCAAATTTTCCGGTTTCATGATACTTTTTCAAAACCGATCCATAAGCGTCAACTCCTATTATTCTGATATTCGGGTTCTGTTCTTTTAAAAATCGTGCTGTTCCCGAGATAGTACCTCCAGTTCCGCTGCACGCTATTAAATGAGTTATATTACCATTCGTTTGTTCCCATATTTCGGGACCGGTAGTTTTATAGTGAGCCAATATGTTCAGTTCATTAAAATATTGGTTGATATAAACTGATCCCCTGTTTTCTTCATGTAAACGTTTGGCAACTTCATAATATGATCTGGGATCATCCGCACTTACATGAGCAGGACACACATATACTTTTGCGCCCATAGAGCGTAGCATATCAATTTTGTCCTTAGAAGATTTTGAACTTACAGCCAAAACACATTCATAGCCTTTAATAATACTCACCATTGCAATACTAAAACCAGTATTACCTGAAGTAGTTTCAATAATTGTATTACCTGGCTCAAGAACGCCACTCTTTTCTGCTTCATCAATAATATGTGCAGCAATCCTATCCTTGGACGAATGTCCGGGATTGAAGGCTTCTATCTTTGCAAAAAAATTCCCTTTTAGAGGGGATGTAATTTGGTTAAGCTTAACGAGTGGAGTGTTTCCTATTAAATCTAGGATCGAGTTATGAGCATTTATCTTATTTTTCATAAAGAAAGGTTAGGTCGATATATCTTTTTATAAGACTCAAATCTGGCGACAAAATTACTATTTTTTTTTTATTTACCCGTTTTACCCTCCAAATCTAATAGAAAACTATATTCTTTCGCAGTTTCTTTCAAAGCTTTGAATCTTCCCGAGGCACCTCCATGGCCCGCATCCATGTTGGTATAAAGATAAAGTTTATTTTTGTCCGTTTTAAGGGCTCTAAGTTTTGCTACCCACTTTGCCGGTTCCCAATACTGAACCTGAGAATCATGTAAGCCGGCGGTTACAAGCATATTAGGATATTCCTGAGCTACAACATTATCATAAGGGGAATACGATTTCATATAGTCATAATGCTCTTTATTATTAGGATCACCCCATTCATCAAACTCTCCCGTAGTCAATGGAATTGAATTATCAAGCATCGTTGTGATAACATCTACAAAAGGCACAGCAGCTATTACCCCATTATAAAGTTCAGGATTCATGTTAACAATAGCGCCCATGAGCAAACCCCCTGCAGAACCGCCATAAGCATATAAGTGTTCCTTACTAGTATATTTCTTCTCAATCAAAAACTTAGAGCAATCTATAAAATCCGTAAAAGTGTTTTTCTTATGGAGGAGCTTCCCTGCTTCATACCACGGCCTGCCGAGATATTCTCCACCACGCACATGGGCAATAGCGAAAATAAACCCTCTGTCTAAAAGACTCAATCTTACCGAAGAAAAATACGGATCTGAGGTGCTTCCATATGAACCATATCCATACTGCAAAAGCGGACTGCTACCATTTAGTTCTGTGTCTTTATGATAAATCAATGAGACAGGCACTTTTGCGCCATCACGGGCTTCAGCCCAAATTCGCTCCGAACGGTAATTCTCTTTTTTAAATTTACCACCTAAAACTTCTTGTTCCTTCTTTATTTCCTTCACTTTAGTATCCATATTAAAATCAACAATGGCATAAGGTGAAGTCATAGAATTAAATACATATCGAAAATTATCTGTATCAAAATCTGGGTTTGCATAAGGGTATGCGACATAGGTTTCACTGTCAAATGGGATGTGATAACTGTCAGAATCATCCCATTTCGTAACTTTTAACTTACTTAGGCCATTATCTCGTTCAGTTAATACATAGTAATCCTTAAAGATTTCAATATCCTCTAAAAGTATTGTTGGCCGGTGCGAAATAAACTCTTCCCAATTTTCAGAAGATGTATTTTTCTCATCAACCTTCATTAATTTAAAATTAGTGGCCTTATCCCTATTTGTGAGTATATAAAAATTGTTTTCAAAATGATAAACAGAATACTCCAGGCCCTTTTCTCTTTCAGAAAACAATTTAAAATCCCCATTAGGATTATTAGCATTAAGTATTTGAAATTCAGACGTTACGGAGCTATATGAGCCAATAATAATAAATTTCTTGGATTTTGATTTGTATACAAATGTATTGAAAGTGCTATCCTGCTCATGAAATATCAATTCATCTTTTTCACTTGGATTTCCCAGCACATGCTTATATATCTTGTCTGATCGTAAAGTAACCGGATCTTTCTTGGTATAAAATAAGGTTTTGTTATCATTCGCCCATGCAGCACTGCCTGTGGTATTATCTATCTTATCAGGATAAATTTCCCCTGTTTCAAGGTTTTTTATCTGAATGTGATACTGCCTTCTGCTTACGGTATCGGTACCAAATGCAGCTAGTTTATTATCCGGACTTACCGTAACACCTCTGAGTTCAAAATACTCATGTCCCTCTGCAAGCTCATTGCAATTAAACATTATCTCCTCTGCAGCTTCCAGGTTCTCCTTTTTTCGTGAATAAATAGGATATTCCTTTCCTATTTCATACCTCGTTATGTACCAATATCCGTTTAGTTTATAAGGCAATGAAGAATCGTCTTCCTTAATGCGGCCCTTCATTTCCTCAAACAATTCCTTCTGAAAAGATTTGGTATGATCAGTTAAGGCGTTGTAAAAATTATTTTCTTCCTCCAAATAAGCTATTACTTCTTTATCATCACGTTGGTTTAGCCAATAATAGTCATCTACTCGAATATCATCATGCTTTTCCAATTTTACAGGTATTCTTTTGGCTTTGGGGGCTTCTATTACTTCCATATTTTGATTTTGATTCTGGCAAGAAACAGCCATGATAAGAACAATAAATAAAGTGATTCTTATTTTAAGAATTTGCATCGTTATAACAAATTTTGAGGGCGCAATTTAGTAATTTTGATTTTAGTAATTCTAAAAAGCAAAATATGTTTGGAGACTTAGCAGGTATGATGGGGAAACTAAAAGAAACCCAGGAAAAAGTAAAAGCAACAAAAGAACGCTTGAATTCTGTTACAATCGAACAAAAATCGTCTGACAACCTTCTTTCCGTGACTATAACGGCAAATAGAACTGTGAAAACCATAAATATTGATGATCAATTGCTGCAGGATAAGGAGCAATTGGAAGACTACCTGGTCCTTACCTTAAATAAGGCAATAGAAAAAGCGACCCAGATAAATGAAGCAGAATTAGGGGCAGTAGCCAAAGAGGGAATGCCAAATATTCCTGGTATGGATTCCTTTTTTAAATGATAAACCTTACGGAGTTATGTATATAATAGATGGGCAAATTAAGCTTGTCTAGTTTGTTAATTAAGTATGATAGTTGGTTATTATTTAATATTTTTAAAAAAAACACGCTACATGATTAAGATTAATAAGGAAGATAACAACACGTATAATTTCTCTTTAAGCACTACAAACGGTAATACCTTGTTTTATAGTGTCGGATTTTCAAGTAAAGAAGAGGTAAAGAATGTCGTCAGTAGTTTGAATCTACTGGATAAACAGCATATAATAATTGAACGGAAAACGGACCATGATGGAAACTTTCTTTTTAATCTTAAGAATAAAAAGGGTCAGCTTATTGGAAATAGCTTGCTTTATGGCTCCGAAGCAGGAATGGAGAATGGTATAAAAAATCTTAAAAAAAGAATCACTACACTTAAAAAGTCTGAATACTTATAGTGTTTTTAAGGTTTTTAATAACGTTTCATGCATTTGCTCCGTATAGTCCATATGAGTTACTATCCGTAGTTTAGAACTTCCCATACCAATTATATGAATATCCTTTGTGCGAAGTTTTTCTATAAAATCTTCTGCACTTAAATAGTCTTCATTTATTTCAAAGATTATAATATTGGTCTCCAGAGGTTCTACTTTCTTTATAAAGGATAGACTTTCGAGTAATGCACCAATTTCTTTTGCTTTTTTATGATCATCCGCAAGACGGTCAATTTGGTTGTCCAGCGCATAAATACCGGCCGCGGCCATAAAACCGGCCTGGCGCATTCCTCCACCTAAAATTTTTCTAATGCGCAATGCTTTATCGATCATTTCTTTATCCCCAACCAAAACAGAACCCACCGGGCATCCTAAGCCCTTGCTCAGACAAACACTAATTGTATCAAATAATTCACCATACTGTACAGCAGATTCACCCTTTTCTACCATCGCATTCCATATCCTGGCCCCGTCCAAATGATACGCCAGGCCATTCTTTTCACAAACTTCTTTAATTCGTACCAATTCAGAAAAATTCCAACATGCTCCTCCACCTTTATTGGTAGTATTTTCTGCGCAGACTAAAGAAGTTAAAGGGCTATGATAAAAATCAGGTGGGTTTATAGCTTCCTCAACCTGATTTGAGGTCATCATTCCCCGATGACCATCTATTAATTTACATGAAACTCCGCTATTAAAACTCACTCCCCCACCCTCATAATTATAGA
This sequence comes from Eudoraea sp., assembly GCA_013042925.1. Lineage (GTDB taxonomy): Bacteria > Bacteroidota > Bacteroidia > Flavobacteriales > Flavobacteriaceae > Eudoraea. The sequence continues at coordinate 696 of JABDPH010000428.1, read as the reverse complement.
CATGGGCATACTTATCACAAATTAATTGATCTCCGGGATTGGTATGAAGCTTTATTGCGGTTTGATTGGTCATTGTGCCACTGGGAAAATACAAAGCAGCTTCCCTGTTAAACATATTGGCTACCTTTTCTTCCAGCCGGTTAACTGTAGGATCTGCTTTAAAAACATCATCACCTACTTCTGCAGACATCATTGCATCTAACATGCCGGGCGAGGGTTTGGTAACCGTATCACTAATTAAATTAATTTTCATAGACCTGGTTCTTCAATCTAATTCATACAATCCATACCAATTGGAGATCCATCTGGTATTTTAGGAGCTACTATAACCTTAAATTCTGCTGGTTTGTTGTAAAAGTAATCAACCCTTCTGATCATTTCCACAGCATCAAAATTATTCTTGCTAGCCTGCAAGGTGGATTTAATTGATTTGAGTTGGTAATTGGCTATGGCATTTACCTGGGGATGAACACCTTTATGGGCTGCAAGGTTCATAATATGGTAAAGTACCCTGTAATTAATTGACTTCTGGACTTCATTAAAATATGGGTCCCTCAGGTCCTTGGCAATCGTATGTTGGGCTAATTGATCAAGTACATATTCAAGCCCAATTTGCTGGCTATCTAAACTTTTTTGCTGTATTAATCTCGATGCTCTTTCGGGGTGCAACAATAATCCTAAAGTCATGTCTGAAGC
>JABDPH010000427.1 GCA_013042925.1 Eudoraea sp. | reverse complement strand
TTCAAAAAAAAGCCCCGATTAAGACATCAGGGCTTTTCCTAAATAACCAACCAAACTTTAAATTATGAAAAACCAATACTTAAAGTTATAAGGGAACCACCCCTTATACCTCCAAATTTACTTAATAAGTATTTTCCTTGAAAATCTTTTAACTTACTTTAACTAGGGTATTAACAATACTTTATAAAAGCGTACTGATTTTTGACAAAATCTTAAGAAAAATACCTTTAAAGTGTTCCTCTCGATGCCTGTTCTCTTTCAATGGCTTCAAAGAGTGCTTTAAAATTACCTTTACCAAAAGACTTCGCACCCTTCCTCTGAATAATTTCTATAAACAATGTAGGTCTATCCAACACAGGTTTCGTAAAAATCTGAAGCAAGTACCCCTCATCATCCCTGTCTATAAGTATCCCTAATTCCTTTAAAGGTGCAAGATCCTCATCTATTTCTCCTACCCTGTCCAGCACATCTTCATAATAACTGGAAGGAACTGTTAAAAATTCAATTCCTCTATCCCTTAGAGCTGTAACGGTCTGAATAATATTATCAGTGGCCATTGCCATATGTTGAACTCCAGCTCCATTGTAAAACTGGATATATTCTTCTATTTGTGATTTTTTCTTTCCGTCTGCCGGTTCATTAATAGGGAATTTTATACGGCCATTACCATTACTCATCACCTTGCTCATTAAAGCCGTATAGTCTGTTGAGATATCCTTATCATCAAATGAAACCAATTGAGCAAAGCCCATAACCTTCTCATAAAACTCACACCACTTGTTCATCTCATTCCAGCCAACATTGCCAACCATATGATCTATATATTTAAGACCAACATCTTTTGGTTTGAAGTAGGGGTCCCATTTAATATAGCCAGGCATGAAAATTCCATTATATTGACCTCGTTCAACAAAAACGTGGACAGTCTCCCCGTAGGTATGTATTCCGGACAAAATAATTGAACCGTTTTCATCTTTAAGTTCCTTAGGCTCAAAATAACTTACTGCACCTCTGCTTGTGGTTTCATTATAACTCTGAGTTGCATCATCTACCCAAAGAGCTATAGCTTTTACCCCATCGCCGTGTGATTCTACATGTCTGTTAATTTCCCCTCCGGGTACAAGAGAAGAAGTAAGTACTAGTCTTATTTTTTCTTGCTCTACTACATAAGACACTCGGTCTTTCAGCCCTGTTTCCAAACCTGCATAGGCCAAAGGTTGAAAGCCCCATGCCGACATATAATAGTATGCTGCCTGTTTGGCATTACCCACATAAAGCTCCACATGATCAGTACCTAAAAGAGGTAAAAAATCTTCTGCTTCAGGATTTTCCTTCGGCAACTTTAATGACGTTTTATCTAATATTTCCATGATATTTTTTGAATTGATTAATAACTAAAAGTGTTTTGGGACGTATTGGTCCCTACCTGAGTTCCGGCATTTTTACCACATTGCCCTGAGATGGGCTGAAATATCAATTCTGGTATCTAACATTACGGTAATTATACAATACAAATATCGGAAAAAACTGCCAATCTTTGTAAAAACCAAGCGTAATTACATCAATGCCAGCTTACATAAACTTCTAAAACCAATAACCAATACTGAAGAATAAATTACCATCATTTAATTCAGGAGTCCACGAGTACATTACTTGCACCGGTCCTATAAAAGAATCCCATCCATATGATAGCCCGTATCCTGAAAAATCGGGTAGGGTAAACCATTCCCCTGTTCTAAAAAGATCGTCTTCAACATTTGCGATATTTACTGAAAACATCATGTGATGCTTCTTCACAAATTCATAATCTAAACGCCCATATGCCTTAACAAAACTATTACCGGGCAAACTCAAAAAATCATAACCGAAAAATGGAATAAAGTTATTAATGAGATCATTTCCGTAACCCCCTAATACAAAATCCAATGCTTTCACCTCTGAACTACCTAGTTTAAATCCGCCTTCGGTTTCCAGGTTAAAGGAGAGTTTTTTGAATATAGGAAATGCGGCCCCCATTCTTGCCTTTGCAATGGAAAACTCCTTAAAGTTATTATTAAAATCTGAAGAAAATAGATACAAATGAAAATCACCGTTAAAATAAAGTCCTTTTGAGGGAAAATATTTGTTATTATACGTGTCTAGTATTAATTTTCCATAGGCGCTATAATAATTACTGTTTTCAAAAAATATGCGTTCGTTGGATGTTTCGGTTGGCGGCACCCCAGTTTGGTTGTTAAATGTCCTTGAACTATACTTTAATAACTTATGCTCTAATCCCATTATAAAGGCAAATTCTTCCCTGAAAACGGTCTGCAGGTATAACTGATTAGTGAAATCAGAGACATCAAGATTTATTTGGTTAATATTGTCATCATTTGGGACTGCAAAATTAGAACGGATTATCTCATAATTAACATCATACCTAAAATCATTGAGTCGCGAATTTATTCCAAAACTCCAATAAGAACCTTTATCCAGGTAATACTGAAAGTTATATCTAATATTGTCTCCAAGGGCAAAATCAATTGAGGCAACATCATCCTTCATTAAAAGATTCTTTTTAGTAAGATTTACCAGAGCAGCAGTTTTGTATAAATCATCATAATGCACCCCAAGCCTTAAATATGCCTTATTTGGATTTTCCCTTAGTATAAGAACCAAATCTTCTCCTAAACCATTTGAAACAAGTTCATATCTAATTGTAGAAAAATTGTTAGTAGCAGCCAGGTTACTTATTCCCTGCTGAAGTTTTTCAAAAGTGGTTTTGACCGGTAAGTCCATTCGCAATTTCCCTTTGACATAAGCGCGGGAATAATTTATATTCCCTTCCAGGATTAATCTGTTAATAACTATGGAGTCCTTATGAACTATATTCCTGACCTCTTTACCAATGTCTTTTTGCTTTGAGGCCAATTCATTTAAGGCTTCAAGATGCTCAAGGGCCGCAACCCTGCCTTTTTCTATAATGGGCTCAGCTAAATCAAAATCCATAACCGAAAGATCCTCAATGTCGGGCTTTATATAAATATCGGTTTCTATGATCTTTTCCTTCATTTTTTCAACTGTTCTAAAGCTGTTTAGCTGAAGTAATATTTCAGTGGCTGACTGCAAATTCTCACGGCTTCTGAGACCATGCTGTACGTCTACTCCTATAATAATATCCGCTCCAAGTTTTTTAACTTCTATGACCGGATAATTATTGGTTACTCCCCCATCGATCAAAAGCTGACCCTCTATTTCAGCAGGTTCAAATAATGATGGAAAGGTACCACTGGCCATGACTGCTTGTGGAAGATATCCTTTGTCTAGTATAACTTCAGCCCCACTCTCAATATCAGTGCCAATGCAAAAAAATGGAATAGGCAAGTCATTAAAATCGTTTACATCCTTGACATGATACAGAACTCGTACAAGTTCATTATAGATTCTTTGCCCACCTGAAATAGCTGAAGGGAAGGATACTTTGAAATCATCAAAAGGAAGAGTCAGCGCATATCTTTCGGAATCTTCTTTTTCATAAAAAGTTTTTGCTCCACGAGGAAGATTATCCTGAATCAGATCATCAAAATCAGCTTCTCTAAATAATGAATCCAGTTCATTTGCAGAATATCCAGAAGCATACAACGCTCCAACGATTGCTCCCATACTGGTGCCACCAATATAGTCAATGGTAATTCCTGCTTCTTCTACAACCTTCAATACCCCGATATGAGCCATCCCTTTTGCACCTCCTCCACTAAGTACAAGACCTACTTTTGGTGCCTTGTCCGGTTCATTTTGCTGTGCCCGGCCAATCCCAACCCATAGAAACAATGTCAGAATTAAAGCCAATTTTTGCATTAGGTTAAGATATGAGATTAATGGAAGTTTTCATAAATTTTCTTTGCCAT
>JABDPH010000423.1 GCA_013042925.1 Eudoraea sp. | reverse complement strand
CCCCAATATTTGGATTGCGCAGATCCGTAAAAGGAGAGAAAAATTATGGTAATTGATAAAACTAGACGTAGTTTTGTTAGCATCAAGGGAATTTTAAACTTTTAAAAATAAGCCTTTTTATTATTTTATTTGTGTGGTCACAGTTCAAAGCATTTCCAATTACGATAAAAAGCACCCTACTGCTATAACCATAGGTACTTTTGACGGTGTTCACATAGGTCATAGAAAAATACTTGAACGCCTCATAAATGATGCCAAAAATACTGGTTTACGATCTACGGTACTAACTTTTTTCCCACATCCCAGAATGGTTTTACAAAAAGATACCGAAATACGGCTTCTCAATACCATCCAGGAAAAAATCAAAATTTTAGAACGTATTGGCCTTGATTACCTCATAATTCATCCCTTTACACCCGAATTTTCACGTCTGTCTTCTACTGAATTCGTTCGGGATATCCTGGTGAATGAATTAAAAGCAAAAAAAATAATCATCGGTTATGACCACCGCTTTGGAAGAAACAGAAATGCAAATATCCAGGATCTTATCGCCTTTGGAAATACCTTAAATTTTGAAGTGGAAGAAATTGCAGCACAGGAAATAGATGATGTTTCTGTAAGTTCTACAAAAATCAGAAATGCCATTAAAGATGGCGATATGAAGACAGCAAATGAATACCTGGGGTATAATTATATGCTAACAGGTGATGTTAAAAAGGGAAAAGGTCTTGGTCGGCAATTGAATTTCCCCACAGCTAATTTATTGATCAAAGAAGAATATAAACTTATTCCTAAAAATGGAGTTTATGTAGTTAAAAGCATCCTTGAAGACAAGCTCTTTTACGGTATGATGAATATTGGTTTTAATCCAACCGTTGATGGTTCCTCAAAGAGCATCGAAATCCATTTTTTTGATTTTAAATCAGATATTTATGGGGAAAATATTCAGGTAGATATTCTTCAGCGCATTCGCGATGAACATAAGTTTAACTCATTGGAGGAACTTAAAACACAATTGCTAAAAGACAAACAAACTTCAATAGCCATAATTTCAAGCTAGATGTTTAATGATTTTTTCTTTAAAAGAACAGACAATAGTCCCTTAATCATTTTTCGTATATTTTTAGGCATCCTCATTAGCCTGGAATGCTATGGTGCTATACTTACCGGATGGGTGCGGAGAACTTTAATAGAGCCTGAGTTTACGTTTTCTTTTATTGGTTTTGAATGGCTGCAACCCTTACCGGGATACGGAATGTATGCCTACTTTTTTGTTATGGGCACCCTGGGTATATTCATAGCTCTTGGGTATAAGTACAGATTTAGCATTATTTCATTTACGCTGTTCTGGACCGCAGTGTACCTGATGCAAAAAACTTCCTACAACAATCATTATTATTTGTTGGTGCTGATTTCCCTGATAATGTGTTTTTTCCCTGCCAACCGGGCATATTCATTAGACGCACGGGCCAGGCCGCAGATCAGGAATGAAAGTATGTACAGCTATGTAAAATGGATTATTGTACTACAACTTTTTATCGTTTATACCTATGCAGCACTGGCAAAGTTATATGCGGATTGGCTAGATTTTAGTTTTGTCCAAATTTTGATGCGAGACAAGGCTCATTATTGGCTCATAGGGGATTTGTTGCAGGAATCCTGGGTACATAAGTTAATTTCCATTATGGGAATAATTTTCGATTTGCTAATAGTTCCCGCTTTACTATGGAAACCCAGCAGAAAAATAGCATTTGCCTTCGCTATATTCTTTCACCTTTTCAATTCAATTGTATTTCAAATTGGGATCTTCCCTTACCTTGCGCTGGCCTTTACGGTATTCTTTTTTGAACCTGAAACGATAAAACAACTTTTCTTTAAAAAGAAGCCTTTCTTCCAACCTTCTCAAATAAATATCCCCGCCTACAAATACCTTTTTATAGCTGGATTCGGAATTTACTTTTTGGTTCAACTTATTCTTCCTGTAAGACATTATTTTATAAAAGATGATGTTCTTTGGACCGAAGAAGGTCACAGATTGAGTTGGCGGATGATGTTGAGAAGCAGGTCTGGAATAATCAGTTTTAAGGTGATAAATAATGACAATGGCAATGTCATAAATGTAAACCTCAATGACTATCTTTCGAAGAAGCAAAAAGGAAGGATTGCCGCCTATCCGGATTTTATTTGGCAATTTGCACAACGCCTAAAAAAGATATACTCCAAAGATGGTGCAGCTATTTCCGTTTATGTAAACTCAAGAGTCCGTGTAAATGGCAGCAAATTAAAACCCTTTATTGATCCGGAAGTAGATCTGGCAGCAGAACCCTGGGATCATTTCAAACACCATATCTGGATTCTTCCCTCCGAAGAAACAAAAGCCAAAGTAGCTCCTGCCAAATAGTAATTATCTCAGTTAATTAATTAAATATGGAAGAATAAATAAATTGTTGCTTTCCCAAATTGATACATTAATCAATTAACCCTAAATTTGCGGCTTAAAATATCTTAACATGTTGCAGTTACAAGCCTTACGGACAAATAAAGATCAGATTGTGAAAGCTCTGAAAAAACGCAATTTTGATGCGGAATTTCATTTGGATAAGGTACTTGGCCTCGATGAAAAAAGACGCGCACTGCAAACAGATCTGGATAATACACTGGCCGAAGGCAATAAACTTTCCAAAGAGATTGGTATCCTTTTTAAAAGTGGGAAAGCAGAGGAAGCAAATCAAATTAAGCAAAAGACCACACAGCTAAAAGAAGATTCTAAAAGACTAACTGAAGAACTAAATGCTGTTGCAAATGAGCTTGAGGATGCGCTCTATCAAATTCCAAATGTCCCTCATGAAACTGTTCCTGCAGGAAATACCGAGGATGATAATGAAGAAGTATTTCGGGAAGGAGATATTCCGGTACTAAGCAGTGATGCGCAACCACATTGGGAACTGGCAAAAAAATATGACATCATAGATTTTGAACTGGGAGTAAAAATTACCGGCGCTGGCTTTCCCGTTTACAAAGGTAAGGGTGCCCGCTTACAGCGTGCTTTAATTGCCTATTTTTTAGATAAGAACACTGAAGCTGGTTATACTGAAATGCAAGTTCCTCTTTTGGTTAATGAGGCATCTGGATACGGCACAGGTCAACTCCCGGATAAGGAAGGTCAGATGTATCATGTTACAGAAGATGATCTTTACCTGATACCCACTTCAGAGGTGCCTGTTACAAATGTCTTGAGGGATACCATCCTTGATAAAAATGATTTCCCAATTTGCTATACGGGCTATACCCCTTGTTTCAGAAGAGAAGCAGGCAGTTACGGTGCACATGTAAGGGGGCTCAACCGCCTGCACCAGTTCGACAAGGTGGAAATAGTACGGGTAGAACATCCCGATAATTCGTATCTGGCACTAGATGCTATGGTAGAACATATAAAAAATATCTTGAGGGAGTTAAAATTACCCTTCCGGATTTTACGTCTGTGTGCAGGTGATCTGGGCTTTACCTCGGCCCTTACCTATGACTTTGAGGTTTTTTCAACTGCTCAGGACCGCTGGCTGGAAATTAGTTCTGTTTCAAATTTCGAAACTTTTCAGGCAAACAGGTTAAAGCTTCGTTACCGCGATGAAAATAAAAAAACACAATTGGCTCATACCTTAAATGGCAGCTCACTGGCCCTGCCAAGGGTTTTAGCAGGGATTCTTGAAAATTACCAGAGTGCAGACGGGATAAATATTCCCGATGTCCTGGTACCCTATACTGGTTTTAGTAAAATAGATTAGATTTTAATATACTTAATTGACCATTAGTGGTTAAACCCATGATGTTTTAATATATTGGAGTTGAATGAATGATGGTAAACGTTCAATTCAGCGATATTATGTTTTCTTTGACAGTGTTTTTTACAGAGCTTGGTTAAATTTGATAAATTTCCAATATGCGACTTGCCTTACTATTTATATGTCTTATCTGTTCTTTTCATTCAGGGGCCCAAGAAGATTTTTTGGCTAAGCAGTATTTCAACGATGGTGAATTCAAGAAAGCGGTTGTCTTTTATAAAAATCTGGCAGACAAAAACCCAAGGCGAACAGATTATGCCGAAGGTCTGATTGCCTGCTACCAGCAGTTGGAAATGTACAAAGAGGCTGAGACTTTTCTTTTAAAGAAAATAACATCTCGTAACCCTTACCCTACCATTTACATTGAATTGGGGTATAATTACCTGTTGCAGGACCAGACAGAAAAGGCCAAAGAGTATTATGAAATGGCACTTTCCAAAATAGAGGAAAATCCAAATTATGGCTATGGAATAGGATTCAGGTTTCAACGCTATGCCCTTTTAGACTACGCGATTAGGGCCTACTCGAAAGCGATGGAATTAAATCCGGAGCTAGACTATAATTTTCAAATGGCACGTATTTATGGAGAAAAGGGAGATATTGAAAGGATGTATGACTCGTATTTGGAGTTAATCTCTGCAGGCAAAGCCACACAAATTAATGTGCTTCGCAATCTTGATAATTTTATTAACTCAGATCCTGAAAATCCCAATAACCTCAAACTGAAAAAAATTCTTTTACAAAAGGCTCAAAAGAATCCGGACATACTGTGGAATGAAATATTGAGCTGGTTATTTGTACAACAAAAACAATACAGTAGTGCCTTCAATCAGGAAAAAGCCATATATAAAAGATCAGGGGCGTTTTCGCTTCAGCGTTTGATTGGCCTGGCCGATATTGCTATTGAAGATAATGCCATTGAAGATGCAGAGGCAATTCTAACGTATGTAGATAAAAATTCTAATGACCCGGTTATTAAACTTAATGCCCGCCTTAATCTTATTGACATTGAACTATTGAATGCCGGGGAAAAGCAACTGGATGAGGTAGAAAAAAAGTTTGAGTCACTAATGGAGGTTTATGGATATGAAAATCAGACCTTACAATTGCAAATTGCCTATTCCAATTTCCTCACTTTTAAAAAAGGCAACCCCCAGGAAGCTGTTGCTATTCTTAAGAAATGTTTAGAACTCCCCCTTGAGCGATTTAGCAAAGCATATGTTAAACTTGCCCTTGGAGATATTCTCGTTTTTGATCAGAAATTCAATGAAGCACTGATTAATTTCTCACAGGTCCAGAAAAGTTTAAAAAATGACGTTTTAGGTCAGGATGCAAGATTTAAAGTAGCACAAACCAGTTTTTACAAAGGTGATTTTGATTGGGCATTTACTCAGCTTAAGGTTTTAAGAGGCTCAACTTCACAACTTATTGCAAACGATGCCATGCAATTAAGCCTTTTAATTTCAGACAATTCTTTAGAAGATTCAACTCAGACTGCTTTAAAAAAATATGCCAGAGCAGACCTCCTGGCTTATCAACAGAATACGCTGGAAGCCATTGAAGTCTTAGATGATATTCTAATAAATCACAAGGGAGAAAAAATAGAAGATGAGGCGCTTCTAAAACAAGGCGAGCTTTTAGAGCTTGTTAAGGATTATGAGGCGGCAGAATTTAACTATCTAAAAATTGTTGAATTTTATGGGAATGATATTTTGGCTGATGATGCTCATTATGCACTTGCAGAGCTTTACAGGAACATCTTAAATGAACCCGAGAAAGCTAAAGAGCATTACGAGAAAATTATATACAATTGCCAGGACAGCTACTACTTTCCTCAGGCGCGTAAAAATTTCAGAATATTACGTGGCGATAGTATTAACTAAAATTTTCATATACTGAATTATAAAATTTAAAGTATGATTATCTACAGTGTGACCATTAATATAGATGAATCTGTGCACGATAAATGGTTGGAATGGATGCAGGAAACGCATATTCCGGAAGTCCTGGAGACAGGAAAATTCATAAATGCAAAGATCGCAAAGGTATTGGTAGAAGAAGAAATGGGAGGGATTACTTATTCAATTCAGTACACTGCTGAAAACAAGGAAATTTTAGATAAATATTACGCCGAGGATTCCGAAAGAATGCGTGAAGAGGTAACAAAAAACTTCGGAGACAAGTTTGTCGCCTTCAGAACAGAGCTGGCCATTGTAAAAGAATTCAATGACAATAGATTAAATGCTACGGAATACCTGTTTACCTATGGGACATTACAGCAGGAAGATATTCAGTTAACTGTTTTTTCAAGAACACTTTCCGGTTTTAACGATGTTCTTTTAGGTTATAAGCTATCTGATGAGAAAGTAGTTGGTGTATATCCTGTAATGCATCGCTCAGATGAGCCTGCAGATTTTGTTAATGGACGGGTCTATATGTGTAGTAATAAAGAAATTTTGGAAGCTGATAAATATGAAGGCCCTGCGTACAAAAGAATTAAGGTAGTCCTTAACTCCGGTAAAACTGCATGGGCTTATATAAGTAGTACCCAGCAACCGAATTAAGCAATGACCAAAAAGCGCAAAAAACACAGTTCGTTCAAAAAGAGCACCCGGCAGGAAGAAAGTCCGGTTAAGGCCAAAAAATATCTGGGACAGCACTTTCTCAAAGATGAAGAAATTGCAAAACGAATAGCAGAGACGCTTTCAATGGATGGATATAACAATGTACTTGAAATTGGTCCGGGCACCGGAGTTCTCACAAAATATTTACTACAGCGTTCCGCGAACCTGATAGCTATGGAGT
>JABDPH010000018.1 GCA_013042925.1 Eudoraea sp. | reverse complement strand
ATTTTTGCAGGTGTTGTTAACCTCTCTCTGCCTTTGGGGATACAGGCTATAATTAACCTCATACAAGGTGCCCAGGTAAGCACTTCCTGGATAATTTTGGTAATACTAGTAACCTTGGCAGTGGCGTTTACGGGTGTCCTGCAATTAATGCAAATAAGGATCATTGAAAATGTTCAGCAAAAAATATTTACAAGATCAGCCTTTGAGTTTGCCTATAGGTTCCCGAAAATAAAGATGAACCAATTGCTAAATTTCTATCCTCCGGAATTGGCTAATCGCTTTTTTGACACTCTTAATGTTCAAAAAGGGCTTTCTAAAATTTTAATTGATTTTCCAGCCGCTTTACTGCAGATTATTCTTGGACTACTATTGCTTTCATTTTATCATCCATTCTTTATTATTTATGGGATTCTACTATTACTACTTATATATATAGTCTTCAAATTTACTGCACAGCGAGGGCTGGAGACCAGTTTAGATGAATCACAAAATAAATATAAGGTTGCCCATTGGATACAGGAAGTGGCACGCTCGATAGTTAGTTTTAAGTTGTCCGGCAAAACTACTTTAGCAATGAATAAGACGGATGTGCTGGTATCTGATTATCTTGAGGCCTGGGAAAGTCACTTTAAAATATTAGTAATCCAGTTTATTCAAATGATTGGATTTAAAGTACTGGTAACCTTAGGCTTATTGCTTATAGGAGGGATTCTTGTACTTAATCAGGAGATGAATATTGGGCAATTTGTTGCGGCTGAGATTATCATCTTACTGGTAATTGGTTCCGTCGAAAAATTAATATTGGGTTTGGAAACATTCTATGACTTACTTACCTCACTAGAAAAGTTAGGCCAGGTAGTAGACAAAGAATTGGAGCCCCAGCTTGGTGAAAAACCATTTAAGGATGATGAAAGTTTTTTGGTTGAATTAGACAATGTCAGCTATAACGTCCCAGGAAGAAGCAAACATATCATTGATTCTGTTTCTTTGAAATTAACGCCTCAATGCGCTATACTAATACGTGGTGGTAGTGGATCAGGTAAATCTACATTGCTCCGCCTGGTGGCCGGTATAATTGAGCCTGATCAGGGTGATATTTTTGTTAACAATGTTTCTTTAAAATCAATTAATTTAAATTATTACCGCTCACATTTGGGCCAGTCTCTTACAGAGGAGTCTCCCTTTGAAGGAAGTATACTTGAAAATATAACCTTTGGGGCTACTGATTTATCAGATGAAGATGTTTACTGGGCTCTGGAAAAAACAGGTTTAACACAATTTGTTAAGGAACAACCTAATGGTATCAAAACAATGTTATATCCCGAAGGGCAGCAAATCCCTTATGTAATTACAAAAAAGATTGTCCTGGCGCGAAGTATTGTTAGAAAACCCAGGTTGCTGATTCTAAAAGACCCTTTAGATCAGTTCGGAATAGAAGAAACGAGGGAAATTATGAATTTCCTATCCGGTAAAGACAGACCATGGGCATTGGTTGTAGTTAGTCAGAATGATGATTGGAAAAACCATTGTACAAGAATAATCACAATGGAGAAAGGTAAAATAATTAATGAAAGTTAAAAAACATGCTGAATATATCTCCAAATAAATTGAATGAAAAGGTGAGCTTATCACAATACAGGTCGGCTCAGGAAGTTTTTCACGCACGTCATTACAAGCATTTTAATCGCTTTCTATTAATATTCGCGTTGATTGGTATAATTACACTTTTTTTACCCTGGACTCAAAATGTCTCAGGAACTGGTTATCTAACCACATTAAAGCCGGATCAGCGGCCGCAGACCATTCAGTCACCTATTCCAGGGAGAATTGAGAAATGGTATGTACAAGAAGGCGATTTTGTAAAAAAAGGGGATACTATTTTATTTATTTCTGAAACGAAAAATGAGTACTTCGACCCTAATTTGGTAGAACGAACCGGTCAGCAAATAGTTGCAAAATCAAATGCCGTAACCTCATATGAAGGTAAAGTAAAGGCCCTTAATAATCAGATAAATGCTTTAATTAACGAGCGGAAACTGAAATATCAACAGGCAGAGAATAAATTGATTCAATCGAGATTGAAGGTTCAGAGTGACAGCATTGACCTGGAAGCCGCCAAGACTAACATCAGTATTGCTGAAAGGCAATATAACAGGGTTGTACAATTGCAGAAAGAAGGATTAAAAGCTGTAACCGATGTAGAGGAGAAAAGGTTGAAGTTACAGGAAACCCAGGCCAAACTAATCTCACAGGAAAATAAACTACTTGCTTCAAAAAATGAGGTGATAAATGCTCAGGTAGAAATAAGCCGGGTTAATGCGGCGTATACAGACAAAATATCCAAAGCCCAAAGTGATATGTATACAGCACAATCCAATCAATTTGATTCTGAGGCACAGGTAACAAAGCTGGAAAATGAGTATACAAATTATAGTATGCGTAATGATATGTATTACATAAAGGCACCACAAAATGGTTATATCAATAAAGCCATTAAAGCAGGTGTTGGTGAAACATTCAAAGAAGGAGAACGCTTAGTGGGAATAATGCCGGCGGACTATGATTTGGCAGTTGAGACCTATGTTGAACCTATAGATCTTCCATTAATGCATTTGGGGGAAGAAGTGCGCGTTCAATTCGATGGCTGGCCGGCTATTGTTTTTAGCGGATGGCCTAACATTTCTTATGGTACTTATGGAGGGAAAGTTGTAGCTATTGAAACCTTTATTAGCGACAATGGAAAATACAGAATTTTACTTGCTCCAGACCCTTCAGATCATCCATGGCCCCAGGATTTACGTGTGGGCTCCGGAGCCTACACCATTGCTTTATTGGAAGATGTACCTATCTGGTTCGAGTTATGGAGACAACTAAACGGATTTCCACCAAATTATTATCAGCCTGATAATTCAATGGCCAAAAAAGAAAACAAGTAGTATGAAAAAGTACAGTTTTTTACTTACTTTCTTTATAACTTCTTTCCTTTTTGCCCAGGAGCAGGATACGCTTATTTTAAATTTCAGGGAATATTTGGGTTATGTCAAAAAATACCACCCTATTGCTAAACAGGCGGAACTGCAAATTGGAATCGGACAGGCAAACCTTATGAGGTCAAGAGGTGGTTTTGATCCAAAAATAGAGGTAGACTACGACCGCAAACAGTTTAAAGGTGTAGAGTACTATGACAGGTTTAATACAACCTTTAAAATACCTACCTGGTATGGTATTGAACTTAAAGGCACCTTTGAACAAAATGAGGGACAGTTTTTAAATCCTGAAGAGGACTTGCCGGTAGACGGACTCTACAGCGCCGGGATATCAGTTTCCGTAATACAAGGCTTATGGATTAATGAACGAATGGCTACTTTGAGAAAAGCAAAGTTTTTCAGAGAG
>JABDPH010000421.1 GCA_013042925.1 Eudoraea sp. | reverse complement strand
GCTTCATACTGAAAATCAATCATCTTGTCTAAAGTAGCTTCTAACCCTCTTTTGATAATTTTGCCGCAAAGGTAATGCTTGCCGGTTTAAAATCTCAATTTCAATTCTATAATTCTCAAGCACCTCCGGCCTCGTCAAAATCGGATTTTGAAACTGTTTGGTATTTGTTTCACTTTCTCTTTCCTCCTTTTTACCCTGCTTCAATGCCGCATTCTCCAATTTTAATAATTGGTGTTCAATAAAATTCATTTTATCGATTGTTCTTTGGGTAATTCCGTTTTCTAAAAGATCATTCTGAAAATCCTCCATTTGTTTAATTAATTTTAAGGCCAGTCCTTTGTCTCCAGCTTGCATCATATCTTCTAATTGCTTCTCGAGTTGTTGTTTTAAGTATTCCTGCTCCTTATAAATCTCATAAAGCTCTTTCATTTCTTCCTCGCTTATACCTCCCTGACTGCCGGTCCCGTCCTCTCCTTTTCCGTCTTCTCCCTTGTTTCCTTCTCCTTCTTTTCCACTACCGCTTAGTTGTTTATCCCCCTTTTCACCATCAGCTCCCTTATCACCTTGCTCTCCGCTTTGGCCATTTTTTTGACCCTTTCCTTCTTTTCCTTCACCACCTTCTTTTCCACTTTCACCCGTTTTCCCCATTTTATCCTTAAGTTCTCCTTGTGCTTTGATAATGTCGGGTAACTGAAACTCATCATTGGGATTACCTGAACCTGAACCAGGTTTCATGCTCTGCTGCATATTGTCCAAAAGATCAGCAAGAAAGTCAGCCAGGCTATTTGAAGCATTTAAGACATATTGTTCATAGGCCGCTCCCTGATATATCTTGTTGTCCGCTATACTCTCGAGGGACTTATCAATATTATAATAGACTTCCGTAATTTGCTTATTGACAAACTCCGATAACTCGGCTCTTCTTAATGACAATGCAAACAAACTATCGTCTATATGTTCAAACAAATTTCGAAGTTCCTTTTGCTTTCTGACACTACCTGAATAGTTCGCCATATCATAGTCTGAACTTTCTAACTGATCAAATAACTTTTCCTGTTTAAAGGAAAATGTAACCAGGTTATCTAATATTTGACGTAACATTTCAGCATCTTCTGCAATAGTAGATTCGCCGCTTGCAGAACCCGAAGAACTTAGCTCCTCACTCATTTCTTTTAGTTTCTGAGCTGCTGCTTTTTGTTTTTGTTTTGCTTTCTCGGCAGACTTATTCTTACTATCCTCATTATTAGCCTGCTTAGCATCTTCTTCCTTCTTTAGTTCTTCAAAAGCTTCCTTCTGATCCTCCTTTATTCCTACTTCCTTATTTTTATCGATTTTTAGTTCCAGTGGTTTTTTGAGATCCTTGTTGTCCTTTTTAAGATCTTCTAATTCTTTAGCCAGCTTGTCGAATTCTTTATTCATTTCCTCCTGTGATCCGGAATCTAACTTATCTTTTTCCTTTTCTGATAGTGCTTGCTGTTTTTCCGCCAATTTCTCAAGATCTTTAGCCAACTGTGCAGCTTTCTCAGTTACATAATAACGCTTGGTTAATTCTAGTAACTGCTCCAGGTTTCTCTTACTGTTTTGCTGATTCTTACCAAGTTCCTCTAATCGTTTCGATAATTCTTCCTTATTAATTTTATCCGCAACTTTATTGAGTTCTTCAAGCATTTTTTCATTCTTTTTCGCTTCCATCTCCTGCCGCTCAAGCCTCTCCCTCAACATTTTATTTAGCTTATCGTCCTTATCACCAGATTCGAGATTATCCTTTAATTGTTTGCTGAACTTTTGCATTAACTGCTCCTGATCTTGTTGCTTTTTCAGGAACTCTTTTACCTGCATCTGGTCATTAAAATTAAGGCTGTTCTTTTCCTTCTGTTCCTTATTTATATCCTTTAACGACTCTTCTTGTTCCTTAAACTTCTCCAATGACTTATCCATGTCTTCTATCAGGGTCTTTTTCATTTCTAACTCCTTATTTTTCAATTCATTAGAGTCCAATATCACCGTTGTAAATATCTCTGTTTTAGATGACTTTCCGCTCTGAATGGCATCATTGTCCACGGCTTCGAAGTAGTAATTGTAAGTACGTCCCTCCTCAAGATTTAGTCCTGTTGGAAAAGTATAATAAAACTGATTATAGTTTGCGTTAGGCGCACCAAGACTAAGAATTTGTCTGTTTTCTTTATCCTCCTCAGCATAGCATACAAGCTTTATTGAACTTATCTCATAATCATCTGAAGCTTCTCCTACATAATAAACCACATTCGGGCTTAAAGAGTCTATAACCTGCTTTGCTGAAATTGAAGGAAAAGCATCCTTAATAACCCGGAAATGATACTCAAGTTTTTCATAGTTTGCAACATTCTTGTTTGATGTGGCTAAAGCATAATGTAATTCATTATAAACAGTCTTATTTAATGAAAAACTGTTTTCTTCTTTATTAAATGAAATTGTAGTGTCCTTGCTCATTAAAACAATTTCCTCTGTATTTGCCCCTTCCATCCTCCAGCTCACTTTAGTTCCTTCGGGGAATATTGCATTGCCGGTACCTTTAAGTATATCTGAAGGTTTCTTAGTATATGCCGGGTAATCCAAAGTAATCTCAAAGAACTGTATGGAGGGTGTTCTCAAAGACTTTAACTCATAAACCCTTGAATTAATATCGTTAGCTTTAAAGAAAAACTCTGTAGAAGTTAACGGAGGTGTAAACGTAAATTCATATAAATCGCCGGTCTTCTGTAATGATAACTCCTTCCCGTTTACAACAATATAAACTTCTGTTGGCTGAAATTTACCTTCGGTTGCTACCTGGATCGTAACGCTCCTATCTTCCAAAACTTCCAAATCTCCTGTTAAAAGCTTGAAGGAGAAAGGAGCAGGAGGCTCATACGCAGTATCAAAATTTATCACTCGTTCGTATGAACCAAAAAATGAGCCTATATTTCCGGAAACCCATAACACGACTAGTGACAAGACAGGAATCAATACATACTTTAGATATTTATAGCTCTCCTTTAGGTTTATTGCTTTGGTAAAAGGAACTATAGTTAAATTCTCTGAGCGTTGTTGAATGCTTGCCAGCAATAGCTCCGACTGGTCCTTGTCCTCCGCCAAATCCAGCAAATTGAACAATTTATCACCGACTTCCTTAAAATGC
>JABDPH010000420.1 GCA_013042925.1 Eudoraea sp. | reverse complement strand
AGGTGTAATTGTTAAGATTATAGGCATAACTGAACCAGGTACTGAAATAGGCATTTTTATAATTTATTAAAAATTCCAGCCCTTTAATATCATATTTTCCAATTTCGCCATTAAACTGATTTTGGTTCTGAAAGCCTTGCGTTACTGTGCTGATACCGTTTACTTCTTTATAGTACCCTTCAAGGCCAACAAACCATCTTCCTTTATCATAATTGAACCCTAATGAGCCCTGTTTGCTTTTTACAATGGGTAAATTTGGGTTTCCCGGAATAGTATCATTTTTATTGTTAGATAACATCCATCGTCTTTTTTCAATACCAAGAAAATTTTGTTCCAAATCTATTATCTGATTAGTAGTCTGGTTTTTAAACTCCCCTTTTACTTCTAATTGAAGATTTGGATAGATGGAATAACTCAGGTTTAAACGAGGTTCGACGATAAATTCATCAAAATATTGCACATTTACAATATAGTTCAATCGACCACCACCTCTTGCGACTAATTTCTTGTTGGGTGAGGCATAGGAAATTTCACTATATATAGAATTTGTGCGTATGACTCCTTTAATATTACTCTCGTAGGGTGGTTGCGTAACATCGGTAAAATTGGAGATACCCACTTCTGAAAATTGATATCCATTTAGCCAGTCCAGAGTAGGGGTGAGCTGGTAATTCGTATTTAGCTTAACCGAGGTCTCAATTACCTCATTTCTTTGATCAAGGATTTGTTGTCCATTATTTATTCGGTTCTCAGAATCAAGATTGTAGTTAGAATAATAGGCATTTAACTTTGTTGAAAACCTGTCCGTCCATTCACTTTCAAGATTTCCTCCAAAAGAAAGATTGGTTTGATTCAGGTTACTCTGGTCTGTTCTTGAGGCACTTACTGAAGTTTCCGTATAGTCGAGGTTGTTGTTGATGTTAATAAAACTAAATCGCGCCTTATGCTGGTCATTAATATCATATAATACTTTGGCAGTAAAATCGTAGAAAAAGAATTTTTCATCCTGATTGATGTCAGTATTGCTTTGGCCTGAAAAACTCTCAATGTCTGTATCCTGAAAGGCTCTTTTAACAAACTGATTATAGGTAGGCGTATTTATAAGATCTGTTATGGAACGCCTGGCTGAGAATTGAAACGCTAATTTATCTGAAATAGGGACTTGTCCGTGAAAATCTGCACTAATCATATTAAAGCCGGCTCCCCCAAAGAAATTGCCCTCAATATTATTTTTGGATTGCATACTTATGATTCCGCTTACCCCATCCCCATATTCTGCACTTGTCCCATCTTTAATTATTGTAACATGCTCAGTTAAATAGGGATTAAAGGCAGAAATTAGTCCGAAAAAATGACCGGATTGATACATTTTTATATCATCCCATAGAATAAGGTTTTGATCGTTTGTGCCTCCTCTTATATTGATATCTGATACAGTTTCATCAATACTTTTTATTCCCGGCAGGGCCTGCACGGTTTGAAGGACATCGGGTTCTAATAGTCCCGGAAGAATACCAAAGTCTTCTGTATTGAGCGTAATACTGCCGTCTGTTTGTTTGGTAAGGCCAGTGGTCAAAAATTTAAAAATCACAACTTCGTCCAGCTGTTGATAGTTCAGGCTAAATAAGAGCTTGGTACAGGGGTTTTTACTTACCAGATCCTCGGCGGTTACATATTTTGGCTTAAAACCTATATGTTTAATTCGAATGGAAGCTTTTCTCGGAATATTATCGAGAGTAAACCGACCGTTCATATCTGTTATTGTAGAAATACTGCTGCCCAATACTTCTACCGATGCACCCGGAGCGCTATTCTCGCTATAATTATCCAGGACATATGCACAAATATCTACTGTTGTACTTTTAGACAGTGTATAGTAGCGGTCGCTTAGCTTCTTTATTATTAATTGGGTCTGATTCTGAATATTATCTAAAATATCTTCTAGGGAACCCCCTTCGGGCGTACTTACCAGTAAGGGCTGAAGATCTTCGTCAACGTAAGAAAATTTAACATCAAAATCCTTCTCTAACTGCCGGATATAGGTAACCAGGCTAATATTTTTTGAGAAGGTTTTTACCTGTGCCCTTCCAGAAAAAAGGGCAAGCAAAAGTATTAGGTGTAAAAGCAGTATACTATTTAGGCGCGTTTTCGGCATAGAATAGCACGTTGTTCCCTTCTAATTCATACTTTATCTGAGAAGGAGTACTAATACTCTGTAACGCCAAATTT
>JABDPH010000416.1 GCA_013042925.1 Eudoraea sp. | reverse complement strand
CCAAATATCTTATGGGTTAGATTCCTATCTACTGTAGCTCTGAATCCTGTTGCAGCATTCCTGTCTACTTTATAGGTTTCTTTTAGTACACCGTTTATGAATTGATACCTTAGGATGGTTTCCCTCTGCTGCAGCCTCTTAAGTTCTGCCTTGGACTTAGTGGCAAAAGAGGAGGTATCTTTTACCTCTCTTTTCTCAATGGGTGTGAAGTTGACATCCTGTGTAATTACCAGCCACAATTTGTAGAGATCTTCATTGGGAAATGTCCGCTGTAATCTTTCAAAGTATTCCGGTGCTATTACAGTGGTGTCCAGGTTAGGCCTATCGGATAAGTTTTTATAATCGGCAATCAATTGTCGGATTCGTTCTATCCCGGTACCCTTTCTTGTGCTGACTAAGGCTATTTTGGTATTTAATTTTTCTTCCAGGAGGGATATATCAAGTGAAATCCCCTTTTTAGGCATCCTGTCCGACATATTAATGACCAAAATTGCTGGAATTTTTAAGTCTTTAATTTGTGTAAAAACGAGGAGATTTCTCTTTAGATTTTCAACATCACTAACTACTACGGCTACATCGGGGAAATCTTTATCATTCTTGTTTAGAAGCAGTTCTACGACCACACTTTCATCCAGGGAAGTAGTATTAAGACTATAGGTGCCGGGCAGGTCCAGAATATGAGCTTTAACGCCTCGTGGCAATTTACAGACACCTTCTTTTTTTTCAACAGTTATCCCGGGGTAATTCCCCACCTTTTGATTCAAACCGGTTAACTGATTAAAAACAGAGGTCTTACCTGTATTAGGGTTGCCAATAAGTGCTACATTTATATTTTTACTCATAATGCGGCTTTGTCTTCAATAAGATCCAACTCTATTTGGAGGGCTACGGATCTTCTGATAGCTATATGAGAACCATTAACATTTATGTATATGGGATCCTTTAGAGGGGCTATTTGAATCAATTCTACTTCATTTCCGGGAAGACATCCTAATTCCAACAGTTTTATAGGCAGCATACCTTGGGTAAATTCTTTAATAATACCCCTTTCACCTCGCTTTAAATGTGCAACGGTTGTAACCAATTTTTATTTAGATTGATTTTAAGTAAGGACAAAAATAATGGAAAAAGATGAGGTATTGGGGCAAATTTTAAAAAAAGAAAAACAGTAATGTTCTTTGGATAATATGATTGGTTTTAGCGAAAATTGATTCCTCAATTGGCATATGACATTTTTAAAACCTCCAGATCCTGCAGTAATTTTTCCATTTCCTCTTTGTTGGTACCGTCATAAGTACCTCTTATCCTGCGTTCTTTATCAATTAAAACAAAGTTCTCAGTATGTATCATATCAAAGGGCCCACCATCACCATCATTTTTTACAGCCAAATAGGATTTTCTGGCTAGTTCATATATATGTTTTTTATTTCCGGTTACTAAATTCCACTTTTTATCAATCACCCCTTTTTCTAAGGCGTATTTTTTGAGTTGTGCAACGGAATCTATATCTGGTGTAACGGTATGTGATAACAACAATACATCCTTATCGTTCGCAATCTTGGACTGCAGATAAACCATATTATCTGTCATTATAGGGCAGATAGTGGGGCAGGTAGTAAAGAAAAAGTCGGCCACATAGATTTTATCTCTATAGAAATCCTGAGTAATTATCTCACCATTTTGGTTAGTAAGTGAAAAGTCTGCTATGGTATGGTATTTTTTTACATGGACCAGGGTACTATCTACCAATTCCGAGTTAAAATCAGCCGGTTGATAAACAGGAAGTACCTTTTTGGGTTGCAGTGCATTGTAAAACAAATAAATAATTACCGCGGAAAGCAAAAGGAGTACAATGCCTAAAAATTTGAATTTACTAAAGAAAGAAAGCATTCGCAGTTTTTTGCAAAGGTACAGCAGCGAATCATAGCATTCAAAAACTTTGATGTGGGTTTGCTGCTAAAACTTTCTTAAATATCTGCCCGCGACCATACTTTCTTTTTATAAGACCTCGTAAAAGTGTACTTTTGTGCGCTTTACTTATAAATTCTATAGATGAGTCCTATACTTATAAAGACCATACAGTTTTTCCTGAGTCTTTCACTCTTAATAGTCCTGCATGAATTGGGACATTTTATCCCGGCTAAACTATTTAAAACGCGGGTAGAGAAATTTTATCTTTTTTTTGACATTAAATTTTCTCTTTTTAAGAAAAAAATAGGGGAAACAGTATATGGAATAGGGTGGTTGCCATTGGGAGGTTATGTTAAAATAGCAGGCATGATTGACGAGAGTATGGATACGGCCCAAATGGCCGAAGAACCCAAGCCCTGGGAGTTCAGGTCCAAGCCGGCCTGGCAGCGCTTGATCATTATGCTGGGAGGGGTTACCGTAAACTTTATTCTGGCGGTTATTATCTATATCGGGATGGCGTATTCATACGGAGACCAGTATATCCCCATGGATAGTTTAAGAGATGGCATTTGGGTTACAGAAAAGAACATTGGCGATGAATTAGGGGTGCAAACCGGAGATCAGATTGTGGCCATTGATGGAGAAGAAGTTGAAAATTTTGATAGTTTATTAGGTGAAATAATTAATGGCAATACCATTACCATTAACAGGGATGGGAATACTATTGAAAAGGAGATCCCTGTAGATTTTATAGCCACCTTACTGGAGGATGAAGATAAAATTAGATTTATAAGCCCCAGGCTTCCTTTTATTGTGGGTGAGATACCCAAAGAATCTGCTAATAAGGATTCGGGCTTGCAGGTAAAGGATCAGATCATTGGTATTGGAGGGCAAAGCATTACTTATTTTGATGAAGCCAAATCCGTTATTGAGAGGTACACCAGCCAGGAAGTAGATCTTAGGGTGCGTCGCGATGGGCGGGAAGAACAAATTCCTGTTGTAATCAGTGATTCAGCCACCATAGGCATCAGGATGGGCGCCCTTAGTTTTGATGAGATGGAGGAGATGGGCTTTCTAAGGTTAGAGACCAGGAAATATACTTTTGCGGAATCAATCCCTGCCGGAATAGATAAAGGAGTTACCACGCTTGTAAGCTACATGAAGC
>JABDPH010000415.1 GCA_013042925.1 Eudoraea sp. | reverse complement strand
GATGTAGTGCTCCAAGGTCAATAGCATAATCGCCTATTCTTGTTCCAATGGTAATGACATCATCCCTTGTCAAGAAAACACCAAAAGGAATATTCTGTATTGGAAAATCAGAATTAGGTCTAACTTCTAGCCATGATTTTTTAGATGGATCATTTGTTTTTAAGGACATGGTGTAATTGTTAATTTATGTTTGATAAATTCCTGATCAAATATATTATTTTCTTCTTATTAACGTCTGGCAATTTGTACTTTTACGCCTCATTTAACACAAGAATAATGTTATGCAGCGCGACCATCAAATATTTGAATTAATTGCCGAGGAAAAAGAGCGACAATTAAATGGGATAGAACTTATTGCTTCTGAAAATTTTACAAGTCCGCAAGTTATGGAAGCTGCCGGATCTGTCCTGACTAACAAATACGCTGAGGGTTATCCCGGAAAGCGTTATTATGGGGGATGTGAAGTAGTTGACAAGGTTGAACAACTCGCAATAGATAGCGACAAAGAATTGTTTGGAGCTGAATATGCAAATGTACAACCACATTCAGGATCACAAGCCAATGCTGCTGTCTACCAGGCATGTTTAAATCCCGGAGATACAATTTTGGGCTTTGATCTTGCACATGGAGGACATCTTACCCATGGCTCACCGGTTAATTTTTCGGGTAAGCTCTATCGTCCGGTATTTTATGGTGTAGATGAAGAAACAGGAGTAATAAACTATGATAAAATTCAGGAAATAGCCAAAAAGGAACGCCCTAAGCTTATAATTGCCGGGGCTTCAGCTTATTCGCGTGATATGGATTTTAAAAGATTTCGCGAAATTGCTGATAGTGTAGATGCACTTTTATTGGCAGATATTGCTCATCCTGCAGGCCTTATAGCTAAAGGGATATTAAGTGATCCCATCCCATATTGTCATTTTGTTACCACCACAACTCATAAAACTCTTAGAGGACCCCGGGGTGGCTTAATTCTGATGGGTCAGGATTTTGAAAATCCTTTTGGAATTAGGTTGAAAAATGGAAATTTACGTAAAATGTCTGCTTTAATTAATCTTGCTGTTTTCCCGGGAAATCAGGGAGGACCTTTAGAACATATTATAGCTGCCAAGGCAATTGCTTTTGGGGAAGCCCTTTCTGATGAATTTTTGCATTATATGTTGCAGGTAAAGAAAAATGCTGAGGCTATGGCCGCAGCTTTCGTCGCAAAAGATTACAAGATAATTTCTGGGGGTACTGATAATCATATGATGCTAATAGATCTTCGCAATAAAAATATTACCGGAAAAGATGCAGAGAACATTCTGGTTAAAGCAGATATCACGGCAAATAAAAATATGGTTCCTTTTGATGATAAGTCACCCTTTATTACTTCAGGGATTAGATTCGGTACTGCAGCGATAACTACCAGGGGTCTTAAAGAAGCCGATATGACGATTATTGTTGATCTAATCGATGAGGTTATTACACATGCAGAGGAAGAGCAAGTGGTTGCGAGTGTAAAAGTAAAGGTAAATGAATTAATGAAAGGTCTTCCGTTATTTGCCTAAGGTTGGCAAAAGCCGTTTAATTGTAAAACAATAGTTTAATTTATTGATTTTGAATTAATCAATGATTTAACATGAATAAGTCACCGTAAATGATAGATTTATTCTTAAGATCATAGATTAAGGCATCTTTCTCAGACTCGAAGTAGAGACCCCAATATTTAAAATAGTCCTTCTTTTTATTATTACCGGCTCTGATATTCTTTAGTTTGGATTCATTTTCAAAAAGGTCTTCTTCAAATACCGGAATATAGATTTCATAGGGTGTTTCGGTAAGCCTCTTGGAAAAATAAACATAGTGTTCGGCTATAGTTTGAAGAATCTGCCGAAGTTGTTCTTCTATGCTATTTTCAAATATGTTCTTAATGATTATTGAGCAATCTTTTGCAAAAATAGAGAGTTCTTCAATATCTATTCGTCTGCTATTCAACTTGCTTAATTTCTTCAATGCCCTGGAAAATGGGGAACTTTTAGACCAGCTATTCTGTGCTGAGTACATTCTGCCCCAGGTACCTTTTTGTAAATGTGAAAGTATTTCAACCAGTGTAAAATTACAATCCATTTCAATAACTAAATTTTCTCTGGCATTATCTGAAGAGCAATTTCGTACGGATACATTGGAAAAATAATCTCTTTCCAATCTCTTTTTAAACTCAACTAAACCCTTTATTTGCGGGTTGTCGTCCAGTTTAATTCGAAGATTATCTCTAAAATTATCCTGTTTGTTTTGCATAATAACAGAAAAACTAAGGGGTTTACATCAAAATTAATTTTAAAAATTAATAGTTGACTATATAAAAACCATAGAATAAATAAGGTTTCGCCAGTATTTTACAATTATTTATAATTGTCTAAGAAGTGAACGAGGGTGGATTTGTCAGAAAAATCGGTAATATTATATGAAACCCCTGTTTCTGGATTCTGTAATCAATGCCTGGTCATTCTGTTTTTCAACACCAAAAACCGCTTTCAGTTGCCTTTTTCTGTTTTCTATACTTGGCAGTGATAAGGAAACATGGTTAACCATGTCTTTTGTTTTGGTTCCTATTGACAAATAGTGAAGAATTTTTTTGTCTTTCTCATCCAGAATTATATCGTCATTGGCCATTTTTTTCCGGATGGCCGCCAGTGCTTTTTGAGTGTAATAGGGGGGAGTGGTCATTACCGTTTGGACCATTGCCTGCAGCGACTTTTGATCTATTTCCGTTTTTACCATATACCCTTCAGGATCTACAGTTTTAAGAATACTGTTTATTCGGTAATTGTCACTGAATGAAGA
>JABDPH010000399.1 GCA_013042925.1 Eudoraea sp. | reverse complement strand
ATCTACTACTGTTAATATCATAGATATTGACTAAAGATTCTTAAGTAAGTTTTAATGAAACAAAAGGGTCGCAATTTAATTTGCGACCCTTTTTTTATTCCTTTTTAAATCCTTTGTAAGTTTTGTTGAAACTCATTAGTTTACCAAACCTATATGAGCCATAGCACGAAACTTATACATCAGCGTTCAAGTTTTATATAGACTGTGGTAGAATTATCACTACAAATCTCAATGGGGTTTTGGTAACGCAGCCCTCCCGGATTAAATGAATATGGGGTAAACAGATACTAATTGGATCAACTTAGTTTGGAATTGGAACCCGAAATACAACAAAAGGGCATTGATCCATTTAAATCTCGGAACTAACTATAAAGATGTTGAGGGTAACTGAATTGCAAGTATGCTTTAAGTTGGCACAACAAGGCTAAATGCCAAAACACAATAACCAGCGTATTATAAAGCGCACAATAATTCTAATTTAAGTAGCCCGACCTAAACCCCTCAGTTATTCTACTCTAAATTCAAAAATTTCAGAAGTGGAAGTATTGTTTTGACTATCTGTAGTTACAACACGCCAGTAATAGGTTGCTCCGGATGTAATAGAGGCGTCTAGATTGCTGTTTTCGGTGGAACCTATTTCTGTTGTTGGATCAGTTTCTGTTCCAAAGAAAACAGCGTAACCCACTATATCATCATCAATGTCACTGGTGGACCATTGTAAATTCACAGTCGTAGCGGCAGGTATGGTAGATCCTCTTACCGGGTTTACAGCTTCAGCAGGAAATGGTGCATAGTTCTCAATTCCCGGTCCCTGATTGTAAAACTTCGCTTTTGCACTTGAAGCAGTTTCATTCGTTCCATTTGCCTTTGAAATCACAAACCACTCATACGGTGTGCCCCTGTCAATTGTTATAGTAGCATCTTCGGATGTAGCGTTTGTTTTTGTAGTAGTATTCGTATTTATATTTCTTATGTTAACCTCATAGGAATCCGTATTTTCCGATGCATTCCACTGAAAAGTAACTGCACTTTTCGTTTCATCAGTTTCGGAAATTACCCCCTCATTACATTCGGTATTGTCCTCAGGAAAAACCAAGGTGGCTGCCGAAGGTGCCGCAACCGGCGGCGGAGGTGTATCATCAGTGTTGGATGAATTACCACCACATGCAGTTAGTAAAAACAATGTAATCGCTGAAAAAACCCTAGTTGTTATTTTCATTTTCTTATAATCTTATAATTCAATAATGTATTTTCTGTCTTTACATTAAGTAAATAAATGCCTTTGGCTAACCCATCGACGTTAAACCTTACTTCGTTTTGCATAACGTTAAACGGCTTGCTGAACACTTTTAAACCACTAATAGTATACAGGCTTAATTCTACCTGCTTTGTTCTGCTGGTATTCCCCAGATATACGGTCAGATCACCGCTTGATACCGGATTTGGATAAATAAAAAGCTCGGTGGTTAAGACAATGGTTTCTTCATAAACGCCCTGACAATCTTTATCCGTCTTTACAGAGAGTGTATTTTCAACTCCTGAAAGAGGAAGTGTAATAGAACTCTCGGAAGTTTCATATCTACTGCCGTTAAGTGTAATAAAATAGTTCTTTCCACCGCTGAAATTTAGAATCACCTCATTGTTAAGGGAACTAATTTTGGAAGAAACGGAAAGTGGCTCTGGTTCGGATATTGTAATATCAAAACAGTTTTCATAACCGACTTGTCCTTCTACTGTTAAGCATACGGTGTAACTGCCAGCAGCCAGATTTTCAAAAACGGTGGTCTCAGAAAAACTATTTGAGATATCTATTCCTCCGCCCGCAAGAGTGGCCGTATAATTTAAGGAAGTCTCTGCTTCAATCGCTACACTTCCGTTATTACTGGAAATACATGATTCCCCAGTAGCCAATACCCTGAAATTTGAATTAGGCAATGAAAATACGGCACATCCGGTAACATCTACAACCGAGTCGGCCGGGGTATTAGGACAGGCATCTATCGTATCTGGGACTCCATCATTGTCATTATCTTCATCACAGACATCCCCAATATCATCGTTGTCTATATCTGACTGATCTGCGTTGGCAATAAGTGGACAATTATCGTTTATATCCAAAATTCCATCGCCATCATCATCTGTGTCACATACATCTCCTTCGCCAT
>JABDPH010000398.1 GCA_013042925.1 Eudoraea sp. | reverse complement strand
ACTATAAGATTAATGTATTACACCTACATCTGACAGATGACCAGGGCTGGCGGATAGAAATCAAATCATGGCCTAAGTTAACCGAAGTTGGCGGTAGCACAGAAGTTGGTGGAGAAGCCGGCGGTTTTTTTACACAGGAAGATTACAAAGATATTGTGGCCTATGCACAAGAAAGATACATGATGATAATTCCTGAAATTGATATGCCAGGACATACTAATGCGGCTTCGGTTTCTTATCCTATTCTAAATGGCAATGGAAAAACGCCAGAATTGTATGAGGGTACAGCTGTTGGGTTTAGCACCTTTGATACCAGAAAGGATACCGTTTATTCTTTTGTTGATGATGTAATACGCGAGATTTCGGAGATTACACCGGGCCCATATATCCATATTGGTGGGGATGAAAGCCATGTTACTAAAAAGAATGATTATATCTACTTTGTCAATAAAGTTGAAAAGATTGTACAGAAATATGGTAAGCGAATGATAGGCTGGGACGAAGTGGCGACCGCCGATCTTGATAGTACTTCCATTGCTCAGTTTTGGGCGAGCCAGGAAAATGCTGAAGAAGCTGTTAAAAAAGGAATGAAAGTAATTCTTTCACCTGCCACAAAGGCATATTTAGATATGCAATATGACACTCTTTCTGAATATGGTCTACATTGGGCTGCTTATATCCCGGTAGATACGGCTTATGTCTGGACTCCGGAGGGTTATGCAGGTATTTCGAAGGAAAGTATTTTAGGTGTTGAAGCACCCCTCTGGTCCGAAACAATTAGCAATATTAATGAATTGGAATATCTTGCATTTCCAAGGATTATTGGATATTCTGAATTGAGTTGGAGCACCGAAGAAAACCGAAACTGGGATGACTTTAAGGTGCGACTTGCCAACCAGGCACCTTATTTAGACCGCATGAATGTAAAGTATTATCCTTCCAAACTAATCGATTGGAAGAAAAGTAAATTTACATATAAAACCATCGAGAAAGACTAGTCTATTTTGGGAATTTACTCCTTTTCATCTGCTGTACCGGATTCTTCTTGAGGTTCAGCGAAATCTATTATTCCATGATCATGTAAAATATTATACCATTGTATAACTTTCTTTATATCACTTACATAGACCTTGTCTTCATCATAATTTGGAAGTACTTCAAAAAAATATTCCTCAAGACTTAATTTGTCATCTTTGTGCTTTACGGAGGTTTTGCCACCATTTTCCTTGAGTTGAATTTTTTCAAATACCGCTCTTAGCGGAAGTTCTTCCTCTAAAGTATAAATAGCAATTTCAGAAAGTACGCTTACATTACTACTCATACCCACCGTAACTTTTTTATTATCCAGAAGAGACTCGGCCACAAGTCCGGTTCTGGTTTGGGTAAGCAATTTGTAAAGACCCGGCCTTCCCCCTATTGATAAAATCTTATCTAAACTCATAAATATTATATAACATAAAGTAAACCACTCTATGAAGTTAATTTGTTGTTTTTAACGTACTTTTTTTAATCCAGGGAAACGCATTTTATAATCCACATTAATTTTACCCTTTGAGATATTCGCAAGCTTTCCTTTTAGCAATCTTTTTTTGAGGCTGGATAGTTTATCTGTAAATAGGATACCCTCAATATGATCATATTCATGTTGTATAACTCTGGCTAAAAGACCATCATAAGTTTCCTTATGCGGCTTAAAATCCTCATCCAAATAAGTAATTTCAATAGTATCCATTCGAGTTACATCCTCACGAATATCCGGAATACTAAGACAGCCTTCGTTAAAAGCCCAATTATTGCCCGATTGCTGTTCAATCTTTGCATTGATAAATACTTTTTTAAAATTTTTAAGGGCTTCTTGTTCTTTGGGAGTTAATTCCTCATCATCTGCAAAGGGTCCCGTATCTACTACAAATAATCGAATTGGAAGTCCAATTTGCGGAGCAGCCAAGCCCACACCATTTGCATTATACATGGTTTCCCACATATTGGCAATTAATTCTTTAAGTTGGGGGTAGTCTTTGTTTATTGTTTTCCCGATTTTTCTTAAAACAGGATCCCCATATGCTAAAATAGATAATGTCATTCTACTGTATTCTGTTTAAATATGACTGTAAAATAAGGGTTGCACTAATTTCATCTATTAATTCCTTCTTCCGACGTTGCTTTTTCTTAAGCCCAGCTTCGACCATGGTTTGAACAGCAACTTTTGATGTAAATCGCTCATCCTGTCGATCTATAGGAATTAAAGGAAAAGATGTTTTTAAACTTTTCAAAAAAACCTGAATAGATGTCTCTACTTCAGATGGCGCATTGTCACGTTGCTTAGGCTCACCTACAACTATACCGGCAATATTTTCCTTTGCTATATAATCTTTCAAAAACTGCAATAGATCATCGGTCTTGACCGTAGCTAAACCTGAAGCAATTAGCTGTAACTCGTCTGTAACCGCTATCCCAGTGCGTTGTTTACCATAATCCAGTGCAATAATTCTCGCCAAATCAATTTTTTTGCAAAAATAAGGGATAAATTGTTACGCCTATAAAAATTAAAGATTTATTAATAGTTACCGCCTATCTTTGCGCAAATTATTCTGACAATATGAAGGAACTCCAAAATACTATTGAAAAAGCCTGGGAAAACAGAGAACTCTTAAAAGAACCAAAAACACAGGATGCTATAAGAGAGGTAATTCAGTTAATTGATGATGGAAAATTGCGATGTGCAGAACCTGTAAAGGGAGAATGGCAAATTAATGAATGGGTTAAAAAAGCAGTTGTACTTTACTTCCCAATTCAAAAAATGGAGACTCTGGAAGCAGGGATTTTTGAATACCATGATAAGATTCCTTTAAAGAGAGGTTATCAGATGAAAGGTATTCGGGTGGTTCCTCATGCCGTAGCCAGACATGGTGCTTACATTTCTAAAGGAACAATCCTAATGCCTAGTTATGTAAATATTGGTGCCTATGTAGATGAAGGAACTATGGTTGATACCTGGGCCACTGTTGGAAGCTGTGCACAAATTGGAAAAAATGTTCATTTAAGCGGAGGTGTTGGTATTGGAGGAGTTTTAGAGCCTCTACAAGCGGCCCCTGTAATAATTGAAGACAACGCCTTCATTGGTAGTCGTTGTATCGTGGTGGAGGGTGTAAGAGTTGAACAAGAAGCCGTTTTAGGAGCGAATGTTGTACTAACTGCTTCCACAAAAATTATTGATGTTACCGGCGAAACCCCAATAGAGCGAAAAGGTTTAGTACCTGCAAGATCCGTTGTAATCCCCGGCAGCTACACAAAGAAATTTCCTGCTGGAGAATTTCAGGTTCCTTGTGCCCTGATTATTGGTGTTCGCAAAGCCAGTACAAACAAAAAAACTTCGCTAAATGATGCTCTCAGGGAATACAATGTAGCGGTTTAAATTTTCCGAAAAATCCTGTTCCCGATAATATTTTCTCTTATTTATAGTTATAACTTTGTTAATTGTTTAGTAATACTACTTAATATATCATTGAACAAATGAATAGATCCCGAGAGAAAATATCAGCTATTATTATTACATATAATGAAATTGGATACATAGAAAAGTGTATCCAATCTATAGATTTTGCGGATGAAATAATAGTGGTAGATTCCTTTAGTACGGATGGAACGTATGAATATTTACTTAATTTAAAAAATGTAAAGGTAATTCAACATCCATTTGACAACTTTACACTACAAAAATCATTTGCATTAAAACAGGCTTCCAATGATTGGGTTCTATTTTTAGATGCAGATGAGGTTGTTCCCGAAAATCTTAAAAATGAGATTGTTGAAACCTTGAATTCAACTCCTGAACACGCCGCATATTGGTTTTACAGAAAGTTTATGTTCCAGAATAAATCCTTGCGATTTAGTGGCTGGCAAACAGATAAGAACTATCGTTTGTTTAGGAAGAGTAAAGTTAAATTTTCTGAAGAAAAATTAGTTCATGAGACTTTAGATGTTAATGGTTCTTCAGGAATTTTGAGTGAAAAACTTATTCATTATTGCTACAAAAATTTCCAGGAATATAAAGATAAAATGATAAGCTATGGCAGATTAAAGGCCAAAGAATCTTTTTTCAAAGAGACGAAATTCAATTATGCCTATATGGTCCTTAAGCCCAGTTGGAAATTTTTTCTTCGTTATTTCCTTCGCTTAGGTATCCTCGACGGCAAAAAGGGGATGATAATATGTTACCTCGATGCACTCGGCGTTCTAGAGCGTTATAGAGAATTGAAGAGATTGGAGACAAAAAATCAACTTGCCTATTATTTGGCTATCCCGGAATAAGTCTTTATAATCATATTTTATCTTACATCATTGGGTATTGCCAATTGGCTACCAGCAATAGCTAATAATTGTATTAAACTATTACCAATTGCCTCTATTTTTGTTATTCCTCATAGCGAAATTCTCCTTTAAGCTCCTTCAATTTCATAACATCATAATTACTTATTTATGAGCTGGCGAGTATCTTTGACAAACTGAATTTTATACCTTTTTTTTGTTTTAGACCTTCATTATTTTGGAATGCATATTAGGATATGCTTGGCAAAAAACTACATTTGTAAAAACAGTAAAATCAAATAATCTTAAATGAGTACGGTAAGTGTAATAGTCAGTACCTGCGACCAAACCAAAATGTTGGAAAAGGTTCTTTGGGGATTCAATTGCCAGACTTACAAGGATTTTGAATTGATTATTGCCGACGAAGGGTCGCCAGACCCAACTAAAGAATTGGTCGCAAAAATTGAGACTGTGATGCCTTTTGAGATAAGCCATATTTGGCAAAAGGATAATGGATTTAAGAAAGGCGAAATATTACAAAAGGCCATTTTATCATCCAAATCGGATTACATTATTTTAACCCAGGGTGATTGTATTCCCCGGGAAGATTTAGTACAGGTCCATTACATGAATAAGGAACCCAAAACAGTTATTTCAGGAGTCTCTTATTTGTTGCCTTTGAATATATCCAAGACTTTAACACAACAAGACATAGAAGAACAGAATTGCTTCAAAGTCGATTGGCTTAAGAGTAAAGGAATTAAAAAATTGTCCAAAGGCACCAGACATAATTCAAGAGGATATAAATCAAAATTTCACAATACCTTCACTTCTTCAAAGCAGAGCTTGAACAGATATAATTCGTCGGGTTGGAAAAAAGATATACTTAGAGTTGTTGGTTTTAAGGAAGATAAAGAAGGTGAAGGCAATCTGCCCGGAGAAGATTTACAAAATCATGGAATAAAGTTCAGGCAGCTGAGGTATAGTGCGGTCTGTGTGCACTTGGACTATAAAAGAATTTCCCAAACAACTGCAGTAAGTAAGAAGAGTGGGGAAAACAGGAAGTTTCTTGTTATTCAGCAAAAAATGATAGGGGATGTATTGGCAAGTACCATTATTTGTCGTACTCTAAAATATTTGTTCCCTGAATGCACCGTGCATTTCGTAGTTAATGAAAATACGCTGCCGGTTTTATATAACAACCCTCATATAGACCAAATCATTGTGTTTAAAAAGGAGTATAGCGAAAATAAGAGGGCCTTTTATCTATTTTTAAGATCTATTAGAAAACATTCTTATGATGTTGTAATAGATGCATACGGTAAATTGGAAAGCAACCTTATTTCAATTTTTGCGCAAGCCCCGCGTAAAATTGCTCATTACAGGTGGTATACCTCCTGGGTATACAGTGATACGGTTGTGGAAAGCCAGGAAGCCGATAGCAAGAATTCACTAGCAAATAAAATAAGATTACAATTGCTTAATCCTATCGCACCTGAATTCGATGACTATTCTATTTCCCCTAAATTATTCCTTAACCAGGAAGAAATTGCTCTGGCCAAACAAAAAGTTAGCGCTTTAAAAAGAAATTCTGACCAAAAACTAATCATGATAAGTATTTTGGGTAGTAGTGCCTTAAAAACTTATCCCTCGGAATATATGTCTGAAGTTGTTGATACAATCTGTTCCAATACCGATGGCATCTTACTTTTTAACTATTTACCAAATCAAAAAGATGAGGCCAAGGCAATTTATGATCGGTGCAACGAAGTCTCTAAATCACAAATAAATTTTGATTTTTACGCAACTTCTTTAAGGGAATTTATTCTTATACTTTCTCAGTGTGATGCCCTTATTGGTAACGAAGGAGGTGCAGCCAACATGGCTAAAGCACTCAGGATACCTACATTTTGTATTTTTAGTCCCTACATTGTTAAAGCGGCTTGGCATGATAGTTCAACCGGATTGAATACAGCTATTCATCTTAATGATTATCATCCTGAATTATTTGTTAATATGAACAAGAATAAAATCAAAAAAGTAATAAGTTCACTTTACGATTATTTCAAACCCAATCTTTTTGAAGACCAATTACTACTTTTTCTAAATAAGTACTGCAGCAATACTATCCTAGATAATTCATTGAATGAAAAGTACTAAACTTGATTTATCGATAGTCATTATAAACTACAATTCTTTTGAGTTTACACAAAAGTGTGTCCAAAGTGTTTTGGAAAATACAACAAGTACAATTTCCTACGAAATCATAATTGTAGATAATGCCTCCAAAAGGGACGATTATGTAGCATTAAAGAAATATATTACTGATCTGGAATACTCGAACGTCAGACTTTACAGAAGCAGAATAAACACCGGTTTTGGCGGTGGTAACATGTATGCTATTCAATTTGCTAATGCGAATTACTACCTATTTTTAAATAACGATACTTTACTCATAAACGATCCCATAAAAATATGTTTTGATTTTATGGAAAAAACTGAAGATGCGGCTTTATGCGGACCTCAAATCTTTAATGAGCATCAGGTAAAAGAGGTTAGTTTTGATCATTTCACCTCTCTTGGAAGGGAAATTTTTGGTAAAAAAATGTTAGAATTTGTTTTTCCCAGGACCAAGCCAAATAGACGAAAGCAGTATACAAAACCATTGTCAGTTGATTATGTAAACGGTAGCTTTATGTTTTTCAGGGCTAAGGATTTTGATTCAGTAGGCGGATTTGACACTAATATTTTCCTGTATTTTGAAGAAAGTGATATATGCTATAGGCTAAAGAAGAAAAATAAAAAAACCTATTTTATTCCCTCGGCATCATATCTTCATTATCAGGGAATTAGCATTGATAATACTTCCTGGAATATCAAAACTAAAATTGAGCTTAAAACGTCTATGTTTTATGTTATAAGAAAGAATTATGGGTATTTGCATTATCAAATATTGCGATTGTTTTTTATTTTTCGCTATGGCTTGGTATCAATTATTAAGCCCAAATACTTTAAATTATTCCATCGCATATTAATTGGGCTTCCATTAGGTAAGTCTTTAAAACATGACCAACGCATTATCTGATAGAATAAAATTCAATGTTCAAAAAAGAAATTGATAACGCAATAACAATTCTGAATGAAGGTGGTCTTATTCTTTATCCAACTGATACAGTATGGGGTATTGGTTGTGATGCGACAAACAAGGATGCCGTAGAGAAAATTTTCAAACTAAAAAAGAGGTCTGATAAAAAGACAATGATCTGTCTGGTGTCCAATCAGTTTATGCTAGAACAATATGTAGAAAAAGTTCCCGAGCCTGCCTATGATATCATGGACCTGTCTGAACGGCCTGTAACTATCATTTATGACAACCCTAAAGATGTTGCCGATAATCTTATTGCTGATGACAATACGCTGGCTATTAGAGTAGCATCTGATCAGTTCTGTCAGCAGTTAATTAGAAAATTCAAAAAACCCATTGTTTCAACTTCAGCAAATATTGCAGGTGAACCGACACCGGGAAATTTTTCAGAAATAAGTGAATTGATTTTAAAAGGTGTTGACTATGTGGTAAATTTGGAACAGAAAAAAACTAACACATCACCTTCTTCTATAATTAAATTGGGTAATGATGGAACTGTAAAAATTATCCGAAAGTAGCACATAGATAAATCAAAACTCTATTATTCCGGATTACCTCCCACTCGGGCAAATCAACTCAGAAGTGATCTAAATTATGACACTGATTAACTACAAAAAAAGTTTAGAAGACCCAATTTTTAAAACTATTGCTGGCTCTGCGACGGAACTCTCAATTGATAGTTTTGTAATAGGCGGATATGTCAGGGATCTTTTGTTGGAAAGAGGTAAATCTAAGGATATAGATATTGTTGCTGTAGGCAGTGGAATAGAACTCGCCAAAAAAGTAGCGGTAAAACTTGAGGGAAAGCCAAAGGTG
>JABDPH010000392.1 GCA_013042925.1 Eudoraea sp. | reverse complement strand
TTCCAAATAAGTGCTAAATCTGATCGGATTTTAATCAGATGCAAATCAGAAGTCGCCAATGGCTATGCGTATTTATTACGAAAAGAGATTCAATTAACTGAAAGTGGATTTACACTAAAATACTATCTGCAAAACACGGGTGAAAAAGACATAAATACGGATGAATATGTCCACAATTTTACAGCTATAAATAATGATTTAATAGGGAACAAGTATGTATTAAAATTTCCATTTCAATTGAAACCAGAATTTTTTGGAGAAACGGTTAATCCCGAATTAAAAGTAGCTATTGGGCAAAATGAAATTAAGTTTAAAGGCACGCCTGAGGAGCAATTCTTTTTTAGCAATCTTTCGGGTAATGAAAGTGTTGATACCAGCTGGCAATTAATAAATCTTGAAAATAAAATTGGGATAAGTGAATCCGGAAATTTTCAAACAAATAAAGTAAATATTTGGGGATGGAAACATGTCATTTGTCCGGAGTTGTTTTATAAAATTAATATTAAACCCGGCGAATCAACTGAATGGACCAGGAATTATAATATTTACAAAATAAAGTGAACGCCGGGGAAATTTGGTGATACTGGTATTACAACTGATTTTTCATTATATTTAGATATGAGATCTCAAATCAATTAATGAAGGAATTATGAAGAGGATTATTGTTCTAATCGCTATTTTTTTATCGTTACAGCTACATTCTAATACTAGTCTGAATGAAATTTCAGGAATTGTAACTATTGGAAACTCCCCTATACAAAACGTTTCTGTCCGGGTTTTAAACAGTTCCAAAGAAACTTTTACAGACGAAAAAGGTAAATATTTAATTACTGCTAAACCATCTGATGTATTGGCCTTTAATTATGCCGGGATGCAAAAGGTAGAAATAGTAGTGGAGGATGTTACTGCCAGATTGAATATTGAAATGAAAATGAACATAGAAGCGCTGAAGGAGGTTGTTGTGGGAGAAAATAACACCAGGAATCAGGATTATCTAAGATTGCAATATGGGATTGATAAAAGTATCCTGAGTACTGCCTTTGGTTATCTGGATGCCAAGAGCGTTGGCTATTCTATAAAATTAGTAGATGGAGATAATTTAAGCCCGGGAGCAATAGATGTTATAACAGCATTAAAGGGAAGGGCAGCAGGTGTATACAGCCTTGGAGGAGAAATTTTTATAAGGGGAGGTGGACCTCAATTACAAGGTAGAGCAATCCCGGCAATTTATGATCTGGATGGGATGGTCCTAAAAAAACTTCCTTTTATAACAGTGGAGAATATTGACCGGGTGGCAATAATATCAGGCTTAGCCGGTAGGGTTAGATACGGTAGTATTGCCAGAGGTGGGGTTGTAGTTATTAATACTATTGGCTCTCCACTTAGACCGGATTCTGATACCAATAAAAGTTTTGACAGGGCACGCCTTCGTAATAACATTTATAATAATGATGCGATTGCTGAAGATCGCAGTAAGGCTACCAGTTATTTGAAAGATTTATATTCCAGCAAAGAAAAAGCGGCTGCAAGAGAAGTATATCAAAAATATGTAACGAGATACGCAAAAGACCCATATTTTATTACAGACGCCTATCTGTTTTTTCATGATACCGGCGACCAGGTCTTTGCAAATCAAATTTTGGAGGACAATTTAAAAGTTGTGGAAAGTAATCCTGTCTATGCTAAAGCCATGGCGTTTGCTTTGGATTATGCTCAAGAGTACGCTAAGTCCAAAGAACTTTACAAAAAGATTTTTGTTTTAAGACCTGAATATTTGCAATCCTACAGGGATATGGCAAATAGTTATTACGCACTTGGGAATTACAAAAATGCAGCCAACATGTATATCCGGTATCAGTACTTAGTGAACGAAGGGATTTTTGCAAATGATAGTTCAGCTATCCAAAAGGTTATAGACGGAGAAATGAATAACCTGTTTGTAGTTCATGGTACCAGGTTTATGGAAGAATCGAATATAGTTGGACTTAAAAATTACACTAAAAACAAGGGCGAAACCAGGTTGTTTTTTGAATGGAATGACAGTGAGGCTGAATTTGATTTGGAATTTGTTAATCCTAAAAAAAATAATTTTATCTGGGAGCATTCTCTGGAGAATGCGGCCGAACGAATTAAAGATGAAAAAACTTTAGGGTATTCCTCTGAAGAATTCTTTGTTGATGGGTCTCTGCCCGGAAAATGGCAGATAAATGTTAAGTATAAAGGGAATAAAAAATTATCACCCGTTTATATGAAATTAACCAAAATCACGAACTATAATACACCGGCTCAAAAAATAGACGTTTCCGTATTTCGATTAGCTATGAAAAATGTAAAACAGAAATTAACCGATTTCGATAACGTGGTTTCCCTCTCTGCTAATTAATAGGCTTTTATACTAAATGCAATGTTTTCTCGTTTTATTGCTTCATTTAACTAAAACAAAACATAGCAATTATGAAAAAGCTTTTATTTTTTTTAATGATTTCAGGTGTGTTCGCTTGGAATGTTCAAAGTCAGGAATTGCACTTTGGAGTTAAGGCTGGCGCCAA
>JABDPH010000383.1 GCA_013042925.1 Eudoraea sp. | reverse complement strand
CCACCCCTTTCCATACCGAACAGGGAAGTTAAGCCCGTCTGCGCCGATGGTACTGCCGTAACTGGTGGGAGAGTAGGCCGCCGCCTTCTTTAAAGACCTCAAGATTATTCTTGGGGTCTTTTTTTTGTCCATAAACTTCAAGGAACAACCAAAACCTCTATTTTCTCTTAAAATTGATATATGACTAGCATCATGGCAGGTATTATAGCTGTGTAATACCTTTAATTCATATATCCCTTAATAGCTCGTCCATGATACACCAATTAAAACCACAAGATTTAAGGAGAGGCATAGTCACAAAAAAAATAGACTGGAAGCAAATAAGAGAAAAAGAACCTTCTAAATTGTTAATTGGACAGGAACGAGCATTAAAATCCCTCGAATTCGGCATTGGAAATAAAAGAGGTGGTTTCAATATATTCGTATCTGGTTATCCCGGAAGTGGAAAATTAAAAGCTGTTAACCATTTTTTGGAGGAAAAGGCAAAATTGGAAGTAACTCCCGATGATTGGTGTTATGTTAACAATTTTCAGAACTCGTTCTACCCTAAAAAGCTCAAATTACCGAATGGTGGTGGACGAACTTTTAAACTTGAAATACAACGCTTGATCTCAGAAATACAAAAGATCCTTATCAATGCTTTTGAAAGCAAAGAATATCACGACAGGAAAGAGCAAATTATTGAGGATTTTAGACAAAAAGAGAAGGAATTATTCCGGAATATTCACCATAAGGCACGGGAGAATAATTTTACCGTTACCCGAACCCCTATAGAAATATTGGTAATCCCAACTGATGATAAGGGAATGCCTTTAAATGACGAAAAATTTAATAAACTAGGCAAAAAAGAACGCGAGAACATTCTTAAAAAACAGTCCGAATTGAAGAAAGAACTTTTTGATTTAATTCGAAAAAACCGTGAATTGGAGCGCGCCAGTAATGAATCACTTTTAGAATTAGATGAAAGTATTGCTACTTATGCCATAGGTACATTATTGCAAGAATTGAATGATAAATACAAGGACTTTGAAGATGTGCTCTTATATCTGCTTGAGATTAAAAAAGATATTATTACTAATTTACATAGCTTCTTGAAAGCGAGCTTAAGTCAGGATAGGCAGGATTATAAACAGGAACTAAAATTCCAAAAATATGATGTTAATGTAATCACCGATAATACTGAAGTATTTGGTGCACCTATTGTACTCGAATTAAATCCAACTTTAAATAATCTGTTTGGAAAGGTAGAACACGAATCGTATATGGGAACACTCATTACGAATTTTACCCTTATAAGAGGAGGAGCTTTACATAAGGCAAATGGGGGCTATCTGATAATAGCCTTGAAAGATTTGTTGATGTCCTACTTTTCCTGGGATAGCCTGAAAAGAGCCCTAAAGAATAACGAGATTGTAATTGAAGATGCCCGGGAACAATTGGGGATTATTAGTGCTAAAAGTTTGAAACCTGAGCCAATTCCGCTCGATATTCAGGTAATATTAATTGGATCTCCCAGATTGTATTATCTATTATATGAGCTGGACGAGGATTTTAAAGAACTGTTTAAGGTGAAGGCCGAATTTGATACTTCTATGGATTATTCTGCTCAAAACATCAAAGATTTTGCCGGGGTCACCTACAGGATCCAAAAGGAAAACGAATTATATCCTATTGATGACGAGGCAATGGGCAGTCTAGTGGAACACGCCTCCCGTATGGCAGAGGATCGCGAGAAAATTTCTATAAAATTTCGTGAAATAAGGGATATTATACATGAGGCAGATCATTATGCACGGCTAGCCAAAAAAGATGAAATTGGCGCTGAAGATATCAACGAGGCTATTGAAGCGCGGTATTATCGCTCAAACCTAATACAAGACAAGATAAACGAATTGATAAAGAGAGGGCGACTTATGATTGATCTGGAAGAATCTAAGGTAGGTCAGATCAATGGAATATCTGTTCTTGATCTTGGCGATATCCGTTTTGGCAGGCCTAACAAAATAACAGCCAGTATAGCGTCTGGTAAGGTAGGGTTGATTGATATTGAAAGGGAAGCTAAGTTGGCGGGGCCTATTCATACTAAAGGAATCCTGATATTACAAGGGTATTTACTAGAAAAATATGGTCAGGACAAAGCTTTAAGTCTCTTTGCCAGTTTGGTTTTTGAACAGAGTTATTCTGAAATTGAAGGGGATAGTGCTTCCTGTGCTGAATTATTTGCCTTATTGTCCAGTCTGGCCCAATTACATATTAAACAGGGTATTGCGGTTACTGGTTCTATCAATCAGAAAGGTGAATTACAACCTGTTGGCGCCATTAATCAAAAGATCGAAGGATTTTATGAAGTATGCGTTCAAAGTGGCTTGAATGGGGATCAGGGGGTTATTATTCCTAAGCCTAATCTGGAAAATTTAATGTTAAAAGAAGAAGTTTTAACAGCTGTTAAACAAGGTTTGTTTAGTATCTGGGCAATAGATACTGTTGATGATGGCCTTGAGATCTTAACGGGTTTAACAGCCGGAAAAAGATTACAAGGGGGCTCTTTCTCAAAGAATTCTGTTCACTGCAAAGTAGATGAAAGACTCAGGGAACTAAATAGGAATGTGCTACCAGTCGCGCATGCATCCAATGAAGAAAACAGTTATGCTCATTAAATTAAAAATAGACCTGCAATTCTAAGTATGGTTATATCTCCTGAATACAGAATTCTATTATATTCTCGGCAGGTCACCCTCTCCCTTAAGGGGTAAATAGGATTTACCCATAAGATAGGTATCTATGTGGTAGGCAGCTTGTCTCCCCTCCGAGATAGCCCATACAATTAAGGATTGTCCTCTTCGCTGATCGCCAGCAACAAATACTCCGGGAACATTTGTCTTGTAGTCTTTTGCGGATGCTTTAATATTGGTTCTTGGATCGGCCTCCAGCCCTAGCTGTTCGGCTATAGTCATTTCAGAACCGGTAAAACCCATAGCCAACAGGGCCAGTTCACAGGGCCATTCCTTCTCAGTCCCCGGGACCTCCTTTAAAACGGGGCGCTGACCAGGTACTTTTTCCCAGACCACTTCAACGGTAGTCAGACTCTTCAGGTTCCCTTGCTTATCTTCTTTGAATTCTTTTGTAGAAATGCTAAAAACTCTTTCAGCACCTTCTTTGTGCGAAGAACTTGTTCTTAATCGCATTGGCCAGAAAGGCCATGGCTGATCCTCCGGTCTGTCAGGGGTAGCCTTGGGCATAATTTCAAAGTTTACCACAGATTTTGCCCCTTGTCTAAAAGAAGTTCCTATACAATCCGAGCCGGTATCCCCACCGCCAATGACAATAACATTTTTATTTGTCGCTTTTATTTCTTCTCCGGCGTACTTCAATCCATCAACTCTGCGGTTATTTTGACCTAAAAAATCCATAGCCTGAACAACACCTTTTAAATCTGCCCCTTTAATGGGCAATTTTCTCCGTACGGTAGCGCCTCCACATAATGCCACAGTATCATAATCTTTCTGCAATACTTCAGCCTTTATGTCAATTCCAATATGAACTCCACATTTAAATTCAATCCCTTCCTCTTCCAAAATTTGAAGTCTCCTGTCTATAACATCTTTCTCCATTTTAAAGTCGGGAATCCCATATCTAAGAAGACCTCCGGGTTTTTCATCACGTTCAAAAACCGTAACGGAATGGCCGGCCCGGTTGAGTTGCTGGGCCACAGCTAAACCGGCAGGTCCCGATCCTACTACAGCGACTGTTTTACTGGTTCTTATTTCTGGTGGAATTGCTTTAACCCATCCTTTCTGGAATGCGGTCTCTACAATATGTTTTTCAATATTCTCAATAGACACCGGATCTTCATTGATCCCAAGAACGCAGGCTTCCTCACATGGAGCCGGGCATAGTCTCCCCGTGAACTCAGGAAAATTATTAGTTGCATGTAAAATTTCTGCTGCCTTTTCCCACTTACCGCGATATACGGCATCATTAAAATCAGGAATTAAGTTGCCCAGAGGACATCCGCTATGACAAAACGGAATTCCACAATCCATACATCTGGC
This sequence comes from Eudoraea sp., assembly GCA_013042925.1. Lineage (GTDB taxonomy): Bacteria > Bacteroidota > Bacteroidia > Flavobacteriales > Flavobacteriaceae > Eudoraea. The sequence continues at coordinate 7,238 of JABDPH010000383.1, read as the reverse complement.
ACCCTGATTTTTGAGTTCTTTTTCCTTCATGGGAATGGTGAACTCTTTATAATTTTGAATACGCTCATCTACCGGAGCGTATTGTTCCACTTTTCTATCGAATTCCAAAAATCCTGTTATCTTTCCCATCTATCGATTATGTTATTTGTAATTTTTCCCTTTCCAGACGAATTAATGCCTGCTTGTATTCTTCCGGGAATATTTTAATAAATTTTGGCAGGCAATTTTCCCAATTCTCCAGTATTCTTTGAGCAAGCGGACTTAAAGTAGCATTGTAGTGATTTTCAATTAATTCCTTAAGTTGGGCTATGTCTTTGTCTTCTTCAACTGCCAATAGGTTTAAAGCTTCCTTATTACACTTTTTCTCAAAAGTCTTTTTTTCATCAAAAATGTACGCAATGCCTCCACTCATTCCCGCGCCAAAGTTCCTTCCAACTTCGCCGAGGATAACGGCTACTCCTCCGGTCATGTATTCACATCCATGATCTCCGATTCCTTCTACCACAGCTTGCGCTCCTGAATTCCGAACACAAAATCGTTCACCGGCTTTACCATTAATATAAGCTTCCCCAGAAGTGGCACCGTATAGCGTTACATTACCTGTTATAATATTATTTTCGGGTTGTAAAGTAGATTTATCCGGGACTTTTATAACTAGCTTGGCACCTGATAATCCTTTACCCAAATAGTCATTTGTATTTCCATTGACCACCATAGTAAGACCTTTGGTAGCAAAAGCACCGAAACTTTGCCCTGCAGAACCGGTAAAATTAAGCTTCAAGGTATTTTCAGGAAGTCCTTCAGCACCATATATCTTAGATATTTCATTGCTGATAATGGCACCTACTGCCCTGTCTGTATTGTGAATAGGAAAATCTAAAGATATTTTTTCTTTTCTAAACAGCGCAGGGTGGGCCTTTTCTATGATCTCGAATTCTATACTATCATCAATATGATGATTTTGTTTCTGGGTATTGTACATTTTTGTATTCTTGGGAACATCAATCTGATGAAGAATAGGTGACAGGTTTATTCCTGCTGCCTTATAATGATCAATTGCCGCTTTTCTATCTAATTTTTGTACCTGGCCAACCATTTCGTTAACCGTACGAAAGCCTAACTGAGCCATTATTTCCCTTAATTCTTCAGCTACAAAATACATGTAGTTCACAACATGTTCGGGCTTACCTTTAAACTTTTTTCTTAACTCCGGGTTTTGCGTTGCAATACCCACAGGACATGTGTTTAGATGGCAAACACGCATCATTATACATCCGGAAGCCACCAATGGCGCGGTAGCAAAACCAAATTCCTCTGCTCCTAAAAGACAGGCAATTGCGACATCCCTTCCGGTTTTTAATTGACCATCGCATTCCAGAACTATTCTGTTTCTCAGGTCATTCATTACAAGAGTTTGCTGAGCTTCAGCAATTCCTAACTCCCATGGCAGGCCGGCATGTTTAAGGGAGGTCAATGGGGATGCCCCCGTGCCACCATCAAATCCGGAAATAAGTATTACATCGGCCTTCGCTTTAGACACCCCTGCAGCAACTGTTCCCACTCCTACTTCAGAGACAAGCTTCACATTAATCCTTGCCTTGCGATTTGCAGATTTAAGATCATAAATTAATTGAGATAAATCTTCAATAGAATAGATGTCATGATGCGGTGGAGGCGATATAAGACCTACATAAGGTGTAGAATTTCGTGTTTTGGCAATGGCCGGATTTACCTTAGGACCCGGAAGTTGACCACCTTCCCCAGGCTTGGCTCCCTGTGCCATTTTTATCTGAATTTCCTGTGCGTTGGTAAGATAGTTTGATGTAACTCCAAACCTTCCTGAGGCAACCTGTTTAATAGCACTGTTTCGCCAGTCACCGGTCTGGTTTTTATAGAATCTTTCTGCATCTTCCCCTCCTTCCCCGGAATTGCTTTTGCCACCAATCCTGTTCATGGCAATAGCCAGAGTTTCATGTGCCTCCTTACTAATGGAACCATAGGACATGGCACCGGTCTTAAATCTTTTAACTATTTCGGTCCAGGGTTCTACTTCCTCAATAGGGATAGGGTCGTAATTTGAAAATTCAAATAATCCGCGAATGGTCAGCAAATTCTTGGATTGTTCATTTACCATTGCGGCAAATTCTTTATAGGTCTCCGGCTCGTTATTTCTGACGGACTTCTGAAGTTTTGCAATTGATAATGGATTGAACATGTGTTTTTCCCCATCGCGCCTCCAACGGTATTCACCCCCAATTTCAAGATCCAGGTTAGCAGCTACATGCTGATCCTGATAGGCCTTTTTATGCCTTTTGGATACCTCTTTTTCTATTTCATACAATCCAATGCCCTGAATTCGGGTTGGTGTATTTGGAAAATACTTATCCACAACCTTAGTGTTAATCCCAATACATTCGAAGAGTTGAGAACCCCGGTACGAATTTAGCGTAGAGATACCAATTTTATTCATGACTTTTAAAATACCCTTTCCAATGGCCTTATTGTAATTTTTAATGGCCTCATCAAATGTGTATTCTGTAATATCATGTTCTTCAATTTGTTCCGCAATGATCTCATTCACCAAATAGGGATTAATTGCACTTGCGCCAAACCCGAACAATAGGGCAAAATGATGGACTTCTCTTGGCTCTGCGGATTCTATTATAATACTTAATTTAGAACGTTTCCCCAATCTTTGAAGACCACTATTTATATGAGAACAGGCAAGTAGTGCAGGAATGGGTGCTTCATCTTTATTGGAGTTTCTATCCGATAAAATAATAATGTTTGCTCCCTGGTCTATGGCTTTTTCCGCTTCTCTTAAATTGTTTTCAAGAGCTTCCTCCAATCCATTATGTCCTCTGGCAATGTTATAGAGAATTGGAATTGAAACAACTTTGTAATCAGGGCTTGCATCGTAATTCTTAATCTTGTCAAGATCTTCTTTGGAAATAACCGGATTTTGGATTTTTAACTTCCGACAACTCAATTCAGTTATGTTAAAAATATTGCGATCAGTACCCAGGGTAAGCGATATATCTGTTATTAATTCTTCGCGAATTCCGTCCAATGGTGGATTAGTTACCTGCGCAAAAAGCTGTTTAAAATAATTATACAAAAGCTGAGGGCGATCAGATAATACCGCGATAGGGGTATCCGATCCCATTGATCCTATGGGTTCTTTTGCATGTTGCCCCATTGGAAGAATAATTGTATTGATGTCCTCGAGGGTATACCCAAATACAGCTTTTCTTTTTTCCAGTGATGCTTCATTAAGAAATAGGGGACAATCATTATAAGGGATATTTTTTAAATGAACCAAATTGTTATCCAGCCATTTTTTGTAAGGATATTTCTTTGCTATTTTTTCTTTAATCTCTTCATCATTGACTATTCTTCCGGCTTCCATATCTACGAGAAACATCTTTCCCGGTTCAAGTCGGCCGTGATATTCAATATTCTCGGGCAATAATTCCACTACACCCGTTTCAGACGACATAATAACATAACCGTCTTTGGTCACGGAGTACCTGGATGGTCTAAGACCATTTCTGTCCAAAACAGCGCCTATGTAACTACCATCTGTAAATGGTATAGAAGCAGGGCCATCCCAGGGTTCCATAACACACGAATTGTGTTCGTAAAAAGCTCGCTTTGCCTCCGACATTTCTTCATTCTTTTCCCAGGCTTCGGGAACAAGCATCATCATAACTTCCGGAAGAGAACGTCCTGTCATTAGCAACAATTCAACGACCATATCCATAGATGCAGAGTCGGATTTTCCGGGTAAAATTATTGGAAGAATATTTTTTAATTCTTCTCCAAACAGATCACTTTGTAATAAAGCCTCTCTGGAACGCATGCGCATAACGTTGCCTCTTAAGGTATTGATTTCTCCATTATGGCACATATATCTGAAGGGTTGGGCAAGATCCCAGGTAGGAAAAGTATTGGTGGAAAAACGTTGATGAACCAATGCTAACCTTGTAACTACCCTTGCGTCCATTAAGTCTTTATAATAAAGCTTAATATCATTAGGCATTAATAGACCCTTGAAAATGATGATTTTGGTAGAAAGACTGGGGACATAGAAAAATTTACTTTCAGATAGTTTTGAGTTAATTAGCGTGTGTTCCGTTACTTTTCTGGCGATATAGAGTTTTAGGTTAAAATCAAAATCCTTTTGTCCCTTACTTTCTTTACCGATAAATACTTGCTTAACAAATGGCTCTGTTTCGGCTGCAATTCGGCCTGGAATGCCCTTATTAACAGGAACATTTCGCCACCCAAGTAGATGTAATCCCTGCTTTTTTATGTTTTCTTCAAACACGGAGATACAATAGTCTCGCTGGTTTTCTTTTTTTGGGAAGAATACATTACCCACAGCATAATCCCCTGCTTTGGGAATTGTGAAATCACATTCATCCACGAAGAACTTATGTGGAATATCAATAAGAATACCGGCACCATCTCCGGTCTTTCCATCAGAACTTACAGCGCCTCTGTGCTCTAATTTATCGAGAATTTCGAGTGCTTTGTGAATTATACTATTTGACTTTTTTCCTTTCAGGCTGCAAATAAATCCAGCACCACAGTTATCATGTTCAAATTCAGGTAGATACAAGCCTTGTCTTTTCATCATCCTTATTGCGGTATTTGCTCAAAAATATCATTTTAAATGAAATATAAACATCATTTAAGAAGATAGTGTTCAAAATATTTAACGTTTACAATAAAACGTTAAAATATATTCAATATGGAAATTTTACACCCCTTAAATTGAGATTATAATAAATTAGAAGTGAAGTTTAGTTGCTAAAGATAAGCTCGGGGGGTAAGACGGGTTAAAGTAGTACATATTTGAATTTTAACCCAAACTTTAGGAATAATATTGATTAAAAATGCGAATATTTTAAAACTACCCCCTAAATATTTATAGGCATATGCTTATTTAGGAAATATGAAATGCTAGTTTTTTAGTAAATTTCTTGATATTACAATTTTTTGAATCTCTGATGTACCCTCATATATTTGGGTGATTTTTGCATCCCGCATCAGGCGTTCAACGTGATAATCTTTAACAAATCCATTTCCTCCGAAAATTTGCACTGCTTCAACAGTAGTTTCCATCGCAACCTGGGAGGCATATAGTTTGGCCATAGCACCTGAAATATCATAATCATTACCCTGATCTTTATCTGAAGCGGCCTGGTAAACCAGAAGCCTGGCTGCCTGAATCTGGGTATGCATATCTGCCAGTTTAAAGGCAATGGCCTGATGGTTTCCAATCTCCGTACCAAAGGCTCTGCGTTCTTTCGAATATTTTTTGGCAAGTTCATAAGCACCTGCGGCAATTCCCAAAGCTTGTGCGGCAATACCAATTCTTCCACCCGCAAGAGTTTTCATGGCGAATTTAAATCCAAAACCATCGTCTCCAATTCTGTTTTCCTTCGGTACTTTTACATCATTAAACAACAAAGAATGTGTGTCACTTCCCCGTATTCCTAATTTATTCTCTTTGGGACCTATTTCAAATCCCGGCATATCTTTTTCAACTATCAGAGCATTTATGCCTTTATATCCTTTTTCAATATCGGTTTGAGCAATGACCAGATATACCGACGCAGAATTACCATTTGTGATCCAATTTTTTGTCCCGTTCAGAATATAATGATCGCCTTTATCAATTGCAGTCGTTTTTTGAGAAGTGGCATCACTGCCTGCTTCTGGTTCTGAAAGGCAAAAAGCACCAATAATTTCACCTGCTGCCAACTTTTTCAGGTATTTTTCTTTTTGTTCTTGTGACCCATAAGTCTCTAACCCCCAACATACCAATGAATTATTCACGGATACAATAACCGACGAGGAGGCGTCTATTTTTGAAAGTTCTTCCATGGTTAATACATAGGATAATGTATCCAAACCACTACCCCCGTATTCAGGATCTACCATCATTCCCAGGAATCCAAGTTCTCCCATTTTTTTGACTTGTTCGGAAGGAAATTGTTGTGTCTCATCACGTTCAATTACACCTGGTAACAATTCTGTATGGGCGAAATCTCTGGCCGCCTGTTTAATCATTTCTTGTTCTTCTGTTAGCGTAAAATTCATGGCAATAAAGTTTGATCGAAAGCATTACAAAGATACGAGTCTGTGGCAAATTATGAAGTGATACATTGGCTTATTTGTATTAATAAGAGACTTGATTTTTTGCGACCAAGTATGCGCTAAAAAACTTTCAAAGTAGCACAATATTTTTATATTTGTCAGAGGGCTACCTATTTCGAAGAATATCAAATTAATCATGAGACAACACTAGCTTCATTTGGATTATTATTAGTTAAATACAGATTTATTATTCAGGTCACTTAATTAATTGATTAACAAATGAAAGAGCTATTAAAAAAATATGAAAATAAACCTCCTGAGATAGTTTTTAACTGGAAAGATCCGGAGACTGAAGCTGAAGGATGGACCGTTATTAATTCTCTCAGGGGCGGAGCAGCCGGAGGTGGAACACGAATGCGAGAGGGGTTGGATATGAACGAGGTATTATCTCTTGCAAAGACTATGGAAGTAAAATTTACTATCTCAGGCCCGCCTATTGGGGGAGCAAAGTCGGGAATTAATTTTAACCCCCATGACCCAAGAAAAAGGGGTGTATTAGAAAGATGGTATGCTGCAGTTTCACCGCTGCTTAAAAGTTACTATGGAACGGGTGGAGATTTAAATGTAGATGAAATTCACGAGGTAATTCCTATAACAGAGGATGTGGGTGTTTGGCACCCTCAGGAAGGCGTATTTAATGGACATTTTAGGCCAACAGAAGCGGATAAAATTAATAGAATAGGCCAACTGAGACTTGGGGTTATAAAGGTTTTAGAAAGCGATCACTATTCGCCTGATATCAGTATGAAATACACTGTGGCCGATATGATAACCGGCTTTGGTGTGGCAGAAGCCATAAGGCACTATTATGACATCTTTGGTGGAACTGTAATAGGTAAGCGTGCTATTGTACAGGGATTTGGAAATGTAGGAGCAGCAGCAGCGTTCTATTTGGCCCAGATGGGAGCCAGGATTGTGGGAATTATTGATCGTGTAGGTGGCGTAATTAATGAAGATGGTTTTTCATTTGAAGAAATAAAGACCTTTTTCTTACATAAAAAGGGAAATACATTGATAGCAGATGCAGATAAAATGATTCCTTTTGATGAAATGAATGAACGTATCTGGGG
>JABDPH010000346.1 GCA_013042925.1 Eudoraea sp. | reverse complement strand
GACGCAAAGAAAGCTGTCAAAAAAGAACCACTCTTAACAGCGAAAGAAAAAAAAGCAGCTAAAAGACTTAAGAAAGCCAAAAAGGGATAAGTTTTAATTTTTAATTCTTCCGTTTTCAGAAGAATTTAAAGGAGGATTTCCTATACAGACTTACGGACAGTATGTAATGTAATACAGAAAAACATCATGAGTCAGATGAATCTGTTATACACATTCCAGGCTTAACATGCCTCATGTAGCTGCAGGAAAAAGAAATAAATAAAATGCACCTATAGCTTCTCTATTTCCTTCATTACTTCCTCTGCTTCAAATACCTTGTCATCGCTTAAATTACGGTTAGTCTTGGACAAACGATGTGCCTCTTCCATTAATTTGCGATATTTATCCTGAAGAGTTTCCTTCTGTGTTTTCTTTTTAAAGATTCCGAACATAGGTTTAGTTTTAGAAACAAATTGTAATGCCTTAATATTGATTCATTAGAATTACAAAAATAATAAATGTTTAAATTTTAAATATTTTTTTTAGACATTTTAACTTTCCTTATCAATAAATAATTTTATATTATTAATCTATTAATACATGTCATACTTGACTTATTTCTTTTTTTGTTTATTCTTTAACATTTTTTATTAAACATTAATTTTATCTTTATCCATCAAAACTAAATAAGTTCTAAAAAATTAGTTTTCCCTTTTTGAACTCTTAGTTTACTGAATTAACAAAATGAAACTAATTAATCATACCACGAAATGAAAGATCAGGATATGCTATTGAATACACTTATTGAATCAGAAGAATTTCTAAACGGGTACTCGCATGAAGAAATAGGTGATGACCACCTCTACACCGGATTGGAAACTCCGATGAAACCTAACGCTTTTGTAGCCAGCGATGAAGAAAAGAAAGAAAGCATTGCGCAATTATTTGCCCAAATTATGGACGTCATGGGGTTAGATCTTAGTGATGATTCGCTCAGGGGCACGCCAGAACGCGTCGCTAAAATGTACATAGATGAAATCTTTTCTGGTTTAGACCCTAAAAACAAACCCAAAGTTGCTTTGTTTGATAATAAATATCAATACAATCAGATGTTGGTAGAAAAAGATATAACCTTTTATTCTAATTGCGAGCATCATTTTGTGCCGATTATTGGCAAAGCCCATGTAGCCTACATCTCTTCAGGAAAGGTAATAGGCCTTTCTAAGTTGAACCGAATAGTGCAGTATTTTGCCAAACGGCCGCAGGTACAGGAGCGGTTAACAAACCAAATAGCAATTGAATTGCAAACGGCTCTTAACACGCCTGATGTTGCCGTTATTATCGATGCAAAGCACTTGTGTGTGTCCTCCAGAGGAATTAAAGACAATACTTCAGCCACCGTAACTTCATTCTATGGAGGGGCCTTTAATTCTCCTCAGAAAATTGCGGAACTACAGAATTATATCAATACTTAAATTACATTCAGTAGGGTTTTAATTACTTTTATAGCTTAACACTGATTCCTTATGTCAAGGATAATCCCAATTAGTTTATTGCTACTAATTATTGCAATTACGGCAAGTCATGCACAAACAGATACACTTCTTTTAGACACGAATACTATAATCGTTGGCGAAGTTAAATCTATGAGCAGAGGAGTATTAACCATAGAAACCAACTACAGTGATTCCGATTTCACCATTGAATGGCTCGAAATCAAAAAAATCTATACCCAATCAGTTTTTTTGACGAGCTTAACAGACGGAACTCGTGTTATTGGCAGTCTAAGTTCCAATGAGGATAACTCCATTACTATTACGAACAGGGAAGGGGCCGCCGAGGCAGAAGTTAAGATTCCCGAAATAGTTTACCTTCAACCTCTTAATGAAGGTTTCTGGAGCAGGCTTGATGCTGCTGTTGATTTTGGTATAAGTTTTACCAAAGCCAATAATTTAAAACAGTTCACTTTCGGCACTAATCTAAAATACACAGAAGATAAATGGTCGGCACTTATTAACGCCAATATGCTGCGTTCCACACAGGATAATGCTGAAAATATCCGAAGAGAAGATGCCTCCTTCGTTTTTAAATATTTTCTTCCAAAAGACTGGTACTTGTCACCTCAGATTTCATTGTTGTCCAATACAGAACAACTTTTGGATTTAAGAGCTATCCTTTCGATGGCGGTGGGACAATACCTTATTAATACAAATAAAATGTATTGAGGAGCATTTACCGGTTTATCCTATAATAACGAAAATTTTTCCAGTGATGCGGAAGACAGGTCAAGCCTTGAAGGAATATTAGGGAC
>JABDPH010000344.1 GCA_013042925.1 Eudoraea sp. | reverse complement strand
ATGGTAACCCATTTAACGCTGTTTTCACTTTGGACGAAAATCAGTGGAATGGCAGGATAAGCTTGCAGCTTAAAGTTAAGGATTTAAGATAAAGTAACTACTTTCCAAAAGTTTCCAGTGAGAAGTTGCTTCCATCAAATTCACCATAGGTATAATAGGAAATCCAGTCGCCGAGATTTATATAGGAAGAAGTTTCGCTTAGTGAGATTTCAAGAGGTAAATGCCTGTGACCAAATATGAAGTAATCGCAGTGGTTTTCTTCTAATTTTCTCTTGGAATATTGAACGAGCCATTCTTTATCTTCACCTAAAAAGTGAATGTCTTCTTCTCCAGAAATTAGTTTGTTATTTATAGAGAAATATTGAGCCAGCCTAACTCCCAGATCAGGATGTAACCAACGAAAGCACCATTGAGCCAGTCGATTAGTAAAAAGTTTTTTCATTCGCTTATATCCTTTATCACCAGGCCCTAATCCGTCTCCGTGACCAATAAAAAAGGAAGTATTATTGATTTTGAATTGTTGAGGTTTATGGTAAACAGGGATGTTGAGTTCTTTTTCAAAATACCCATTCATCCAGAGATCATGATTGCCAACAAAGTAGTATATCGGAATGCCGGAGTCTGAAATTTCCGCCAGTTTACCCAAAGTCCGTGTAAATCCTTTGGGAACAACGGTTTTATACTCAAACCAGAAATCGAATAAATCACCCAGCAAGAAAATAGCCGCAGCATTACCCTTTACTACATCCAGCCATGCTACAAATTTCTTTTCCCTGGGAAGACTTAATTCCTGTGTAGGAGCACCTAAATGGTTATCGCTGGCAAAATATACCTTTTTACCTATTGGGACAGAGATGCTTTTCATTTAGTGTAAATATACATAAAGGAACCTAGTTATCACTGGCGTGCCATTCGGCATAGGCAGTTTCTGTTTCGCGAAGTTTTATTGAATGTAACTGTATTTCTTCAGACAAGCGAGCTTTGATTTTAGCAGCGAAATCTATGACCATATTCTCACTTGTTGGCTGATAATCTGCCAGTATTACTTTGTGTCCACGATCTTTTAGCTCATTTGCCAATTCCAAATGAGGTGTATTTTTATTAAAAACGGTAGCATGATCAAAAGGTTCCACGATTTCTTCTTTAACTATTTTTTTTAAGTCACCAAAATCTATAACCATTCCAAGTTTCACATTAGAGGTATCGATAATAGGTACACCAATTACAGTCACTGAAAGTTTGTAACTATGACCATGAACATTTCTGCATTTGCCATCGTAACCATATAGCGCATGTCCGGTTTCAAAAGTGAACTGTTTGGTGATTCTTATTCTATGTTTACCTTTCATTATCAGCTTAATATGTATTAAATCTTTAACGAGTAATGGTTAATTGTATAGTACGTAAACTTATTTTTTAAATTTTCTCCTGTTTCTAATTCTATTATAAAGATATATGACTACGACCAAAAAGGCCAGCATCGGAAAAAGAAGGTCACTATTAAGCAATTCTAAAAATTTCATCATGTTACTTTTTTAGGCTGTTCAATATTGACTTACTGGCTGGCATAAGAGCTAATTTACCTGAAATCTCAGCTCGGTTCACTAATAATTCATTCCAGGAAGTGGTACCTTCCCAAAGAATCTTTTTAATAGCTCTTAAGGCTTCAGGACTATAAGATGCCATAGCCGAAATAAAATAATCTAACTCTTTGTCCATTTCCTTTATGGAATTAAAAACCTTGGAATAGAGTCCTTTTTCCCGAGCCCAATAGGCATTTTTCCATTCCTTAGGTGACATTGCCAATTCTGTAAAACCGGCTATTCCAATTTTACGCTGGACAGCAGGTGCAATAACCAGAGGTGCTATCCCTATAGATAGTTCAGAAAGCCTTACAGCCGCGGCTTCAGAAGCAAAGACATAGTCGCATGCAGCGATAAGGCCAACTCCGCCTCCCACTGCTTTCCCCTGAATTCTACCAATGATTGGTTGCGCACATTCTCGCATGGCATTTATGACATTAGCAAAACCACTAAAAAAATTTGTTCCTTCTTCCGGGTTAGATATGGCAAGCAATTCATCAAAAGAAGCCCCTGCGCAAAAAGCCCTTTCTCCTTCAGATTTTAATACCACTATTGATACCTCCTTATTTGAGGAAACCTTTCTGAGTTCATCAGTTAATCTCACTAAAAGTTCTGTGACGAACGAATTACTGGCGGGATGGCCAAATTCTATTGTAGCCGTTCTGTTTTCAATTTTGGTATAAAGACTCCCTGTGGGTCTGTTCGTGCCCATTTGAATTGTTTTATGTAAAATTAAACCTTTTGTAATAGTGGGCGAAATTTTCTACGGAACTTCCATACAAGGGCACCACCTCTTATAATCATCCACATACTTAGTGCAATCCAAATGCCTAGCAGACCAAAATCGAATACTTTACCCATGTATAAGAAGGGAATAAAACCTAAAAAAGTAGCTGTCAGGAGAACATTCCTGAGAAATTTCATTTCACCCAAACCTTTAAACAAACCATCAAAAACAAAGGCAATAGAATTCATGGGTAATCCAAGGATAAGAATGAAGAAAATTGAATAAAAAGACTCCAGAACAGCAGCATCATTCGAAAAAAGGCGTCCCAATGGTCTGTAGAATAAAAATCCATTAATCATTAAAAATAAACTCACAATTCCACCATAAAGAGCTATTTTTTTGGCCAATTTCCATAAGGTATTATAATCTTTAGCTCCAAGTAATTTTCCACCCATTATATTGCCGGCAGCACCATAACCATCTATAAAAAAGGCAGCAAATAGCCACAGATTTACGGCTATAGTGTGAGCTCCAATATGTCTGTCTCCCAACGCTGCAGCTTCTCGCACAGCAAGAATAAGGGCAATATTAAGTGCGATCGCACGAATAAAAAGATTAAAACTCATTATCGCCAGGCGCCCCATTTCCTTGTTTATCGGAAATCTGGGGATTAGACTGATGCTGGTTTTTAACTGTAGGAGAATAAAAGCCATTATTGCCATAACCCCCTGTGAAATAAGGCTTGCCCATGCGGCGCCCTCCAGGTTTAATGCAGGAATTATATCAGATATTCCATAAACCAGTATAAAGTCTAATACAATGTTTAATAATGCCCCTGTAATTGCTATAAGCATAGGCCAAAATGTATTCTGTAATCCTCTGAAAATTCCCATAACTGCAAAAACGAAAAGAGTTAAAGGAAACCCCCAAACACGGATGGAATAATACGTAACACAGAATTCTAATATCTTCCCGGAGGCATTCAACAATTCAAAAATCTCCTCTACTATGAATATGGTAGAAAGCAGAACAAAAACACTTAGTGTTACATTAAAAAATATTGCCTGGGCGGGTAAGTTCTTTACATCATCCAGCTTTCCTGCCC
>JABDPH010000220.1 GCA_013042925.1 Eudoraea sp. | reverse complement strand
TTTTGTTGTACTTCTATTTACCTGAGCATTTTCAGATAAAGGATAGGCAAACAGACTCAATAGGATGGGATTGGTGGCATCCCTTACTTCTAAACCATAAAGAAGTGGATTCGTAGGTTTTTCTGATATACTGCTTCTTATTTCAAAATGCAGATGAGGTCCGGATGATCCACCTGTATTGCCACTATAGGCTATAACCTGATCTTTTGACACCTTAATATCGCCGTAATCCGGGAACACCTCAACCTCATATGATTTTTTCTCATATTGAATCTTTTTGATAAAGCCTTCAATTTCCGGTGAAAATTTTTGAAGATGTCCATATACCGAGGTATAACCATTAGGATGGGCAATATATATGACTTTTCCGTAGCCCCATAGTCCTATCTTAATTCTTGTTACTGTGCCATCTCCGATGGTATAAACAGGTAATCCCTGTCGCTGTTGGGTTTTAATGTCAATGCCCGAATGAAAATGATTTGATCGTAACTCTCCAAATGTGCCGGCTAGAATTAAGGGTATATCCAAAGGAGCCCGGAAAGTATTTAAGGGGTACTTTTCCTGGCCCATAACGGAGAGAACGGAAAGAAGTAGGAGGCTTAAAATGCGTATTCTCATAAGTGCTAAGTTGATGCGAATTTAATTAATACGAATTAAACTTGGAAAAAAGGTCTGCTAACAGCTAGAATTTTCTTTAATCTTTAGTTCTGTTTTTGGAATACCCCAAATCAGAGCATTTACAGAATTACTTCAGGAATAATTGCAAAAACTATTGCGAAGTCGTTGAAGGTTGGTTAACTTTGTGTAAAACGTATTGTAATTTGCATATGAGCGAATTGGTTGAAATCGTTGATTCCTTAGAGAATAAAATTAGCAAGCTTCTGCATAAAATAGAATTGCTAAATCAGTCTAAAATTAGGTTGGAGCAGGAGATTGTGACACTGAGAAATGAGGATGATACACTGAGGAATACCATTTTGGAATGGGAAGAAAGATATAATTCTCTCAAGCTTGCAAATTCTATACTGGGCAGTGATAATAATAAAACTGAAGCAAAGCTCAAAATAAATACATTGATTAGAGAGTTGGACTACTGTATGGCTCAACTCGCTGAATAGTGTAACTAAGAAATATGGGAGAGAAGCTGAAAATAAAGCTCTCTATCGCTGATAGGGTATATCCTTTGACCATTGACCCGAGTCAGGAAGAAGGACTAAGAAAGGCTGCAAAAAATATAGAACAGCTTGCCAAAAAATTTGAGCAAAATTATGCCGTTAGAGACAAACAAGATGTTCTGGCCATGTGTGCCTTGCAGTTTGCCTCTAAGATTGAACAACGAGGCATAGATAATTCAGAGGATACCAAAGAAGTAACAGAACGTTTAAAAGCGTTGGATCAATTGGTAAACTCTAAGCTTAGTATAAAATAAGTTCTTTAACATAATACAAAGTTACTGCCCACATTGGTATTTAATTTTTGACGAACTCAACACTAATTTGTTTGAAAAGGGTGAGTTTAGGTTGTAAAAGCAAGCCTTCTTGTAAAGGATCCTTGATCAACCTGGTAGCCCTAAACCTGTTTATTGGAGTTTGTACAGAACTTCACCAATGTGGGTTTTTTGTTTTTAATTGGTTTACAAAATCAATTTGAGACCTGATCTCGATTTGTTTTTTACCTTTTTGGGTATCAATCATAATTGTTTTAAAGTCTTAGTACTTAGTAGGGGGCTAGCTTCACAATTAAGTGCTGCATTCATACTATAACAAGGGGGCAGGTAAGTATTAATTATTAAAATAGGTTATGGATATTACAACAATTGCAATAGCAGCTTTGGTTGGTTTAGTTATAGGTTTGCTTGTTGCCAAGGCCTTGGAGAAAGGCAAAGCATCAAAAACCATTGCAAATGCAAAAAAAGAGGCAAATTCTATAATAAAAACCGCAAATCTTGAAGGCGAGAATATTAAAAAAGACAAGATTTTCCAGGCAAAGGAGAAGTTTTTAGAGTTAAAAGCGGAACATGAGAAAGTAATCATAAACAAAGACAAAAAGATTGCTGAAGCTGAAAAAAGAACACGCGACAAAGAATCGCAGATTAGCGGTGAACTTTCAAAAAACAGAAAGCTGAATGAACAGCTGGCAATTAAACTAAAGGATATAGAACACAAATCTGAGCTTTACGACAAAAAGCAGTCCGAACTTGAAAAACTTCATAAAAGTCAGGTTCAACAGTTAGAAGTAATTTCAGGCTTGTCTGCGGAAGACGCAAAAAGCCAACTCCTTGAGTCTTTAAAGGAAACGGCCAAAACAGATGCTATGGCTTATTTGCAGACTACAATGGAGGATGCTAAACTTACTGCCCAGCAGGAAGCAAAGAAAATAGTCATAAATACGATACAACGCATCGGTACAGAGGAGGCTGTGGAAAACTGCGTATCTGTATTCAACCTTGATTCTGATGATGTTAAAGGCCGTATTATTGGTAGGGAAGGAAGAAATATCAGGGCACTGGAAGCGGCTACGGGAGTAGAAATTATTGTTGATGATACACCAGAGGCCATCATACTTTCCTGCTTTGATTCGGTAAGAAGAGAAGTAGCCCGATTATCCCTTCATAAGCTGGTTACAGATGGTAGAATTCATCCGGCCAGGATAGAGGAAATCGTTCGAAAAACTGAAAAGCAAATTGAACAGGAAATAGTTGAGGTTGGAAAACGTGCGGTTATAGATTTGGGAATTCACGGATTACATCCGGAATTGATTAAAGCAGTCGGAAGGATGAAGTATAGATCTTCCTACGGTCAGAACTTATTGCAACACTCAAGGGAGGTAGCAAAGCTTTGTGGAGTAATGTCCGCAGAATTAGGTTTGAATCCCAAAATAGCAAAACGAGCCGGCTTACTTCACGATATAGGTAAAGTGCCAAATACCGAAGCAGAAGTAGAAACACCGCATGCAATCTTAGGTATGCAATGGGCCGAAAAATTTGGTGAAAAGCCAGACGTATGCAACGCTATTGGGGCTCACCATGATGAAATAGAAATGAAGACGCTGATATCCCCAATCGTGCAGGTATGCGACGCTATAAGTGGAGCCCGTCCGGGAGCAAGAAGACAGGTGCTGGATTCCTATATTCAAAGGCTAAAAGATCTTGAAGATATCGCTTTCGCTTTTGGAGGCGTCCAAAAAGCCTATGCCATTCAGGCTGGAAGGGAATTGAGAGTTATTGTTGAAAGTGAGAAAGTGAGTGATGAAAAAGCGGCACAGCTATCTTTTGAAATCTCTCAGAAAATTCAAACAGACATGACCTATCCGGGACAGGTAAAAGTAACCGTTATACGTGAAACGCGTTCGGTTAATGTAGCCAAATAATAAGTATTTTTATACAAACGGAAAAACGAGCTTTAGGCTCGTTTTTTTTAGAATATTGCCGGCTATCCCTTTACCTGATGCTCATAAATAATAGTATTCGTTTTAATCAACGACAAACTTTAAACCGGCAGTAATAATTCCTGCACTTAAACCGGTATTTCTTTTGTAATAATTATATTTTAAATCAACACTTTTTAAACCTACTTTCAACTTGTGTTGTTTTAAGATTATGTTCGTATAATTGATTCCGAAACCATATTGATTTGCATTGTACTCAGA
>JABDPH010000342.1 GCA_013042925.1 Eudoraea sp. | reverse complement strand
TTGGTAATTTATTGTATACTTATTACCATGTTCTAACCACAAGAGTTCTTGACAGGCATTGCTTTGCCTCAAAAAAAGCTACAAAAAACCTAATTAAAAAAATTGAGGAAATTTCTCCGGATTTAATTCAACTCCATAATCTTCATGGTTATTATTTAAACATTGAGTTACTCTTTAATTTTTTAAAATCTGTCAATATACCAGTAGTATGGTCACTTCATGACGCTTGGGCCTTAACCGGCCATTGTACTCAATTTGAACATATCAAATGCATGAAATGGAAAGAGGTTTGTCATAAATGCCCACAATCCAATGAATACCCTGCATCTTATTTTTCGGATAATTCCCGAAAAAATCATCTTCAAAAAAAAGAACTCTTTACGTCTGTTAAAAATTTACATTTAATTACAAGTTCGGCTTGGTCAGCAGATTTAATCGCTCAGTCATTTTTATCAGATTTTGATATTACCATTATTCCCAATGGAGTGGATCAAGAAATTTTCAAGCCTCGTCAAAATAGTGAGTTTAGGATTAACCACAACATTGAAGGTAAGTTTGTCGTTTTAGGAGTATCAAATGTTTGGAATTCACAAAAGGGTTACCATGATTTTATTAAACTGTCATCATTGCTTGATAAAGATACTACTCTGGTGATGGTAGGTTTAACCGAAATCCAACTCAAAAATCTGCCCAATAATATCATTGGTGTTCAAAGAACCGCCAACACTAAAGAGCTAGCGGAACTTTATAGTATGAGCGACGTCTATGTAAATTTAACATATGCCGATACATTCCCAACAACTAACTTAGAGGCGCTTTCCTGCGGTACGCCAATAATAACTTATAATACTGGGGGTAGCGTAGAATCTGTTAATGAACATACTGGGTACATTGTTGAACAAGGTGAAATAAATAAAGTTTTGGAAAAAATTAATTTGATCAAAAAATCAGGTAAGAATAAATACCAACCAAAATGCTTAACCTATGCAAGGGAAAATTATAACATGATCGAACAATACTTAAAATATATCAATCTATATAAACCTTTAATGGAAATTTAAATCCAAATTTATGTTTAAAGACAAAACATTATTAATTACTGGTGGTACTGGTTCTTTTGGCAATGCTGTCTTAAATCGTTTTCTTGAAACCGATATAAAAGAAATACGCATATTCAGTAGAGATGAGAAGAAACAGGATGATATGCGCAATAGACTGCGCAATAACAAAGTTAAGTTCTATATCGGCGATGTAAGAGATTATAATAGCATTTCAAGGGCTATGAGAGGCGTTGATTATGTCTTTCACGCGGCCGCGCTTAAACAAGTTCCTTCGTGTGAGTTTTTTCCACTAGAAGCTGCTCGAACAAATGTCTTTGGCACACAAAATACAATTGATGCAGCAGTTGAAAACGGCGTTGGCAGAATCATTTGTCTTAGTACCGATAAAGCCGCCTATCCAATTAACGCAATGGGTATAAGTAAGGCTTTGATGGAAAAAGTGGCCGTTGCTGCTTCTAGAAACATCAAAGAAGACAAAACTGTAGTTTGTTTAACAAGATATGGCAATGTAATGGCCTCTAGGGGTTCGGTTATACCCTTGTTTGTAAATCAAATAAATGAAGGTCAACCACTTACCGTTACCGACCCTAACATGACCCGTTTTTTAATGTCATTGGAAGATGCCGTAGACCTAGTACTGTTCGCGTTTACAAACGGAAACCAAGGCGATCTTTTTGTTAATAAAGCGCCCGCTAGCACAATCGGCGATTTGGCCGAAGCCATAAAGAAAATATTTAAAGCCAATAATGAAGTAAAGGTCATCGGAACAAGACATGGTGAAAAATTGTACGAAACTTTGTGCACAAGAGAAGAAATGCAAAAAGCAGAAGACATGGGAGATTTTTATCGTATTCCAGCCGATAATAGAGATTTAAATTACAGCAGGTATTTCTCAGAAGGAGAAATGGACATTAGCAAAATTGAAGATTACCATTCGCACAACACATTAAGACTTACGGATAAAGCATTGGAAGAAACTCTATTAAATTTAGATTTCATCAAAGAAATGCTTTAATATGTCGATATCAGTCATTGAAGGTGAAGAGTTCACCGATGAACGCGGTAAATTGGGTTTTTTTAATAAGTTGAACATGAGTGAAATCGTTCGATTTTACGAAATAACTCCCTCAAATGAGCAAATCATAAGGGGTTGGCAGGCCCATAAAAAAGAAAATAAATGGTTTTACTGCATCGCGGGCTCGTTTGTTATTTATGTAGTAAAGATTGATGATTTCAACAATCCATCAAAAAACTGTGTAAAACAAAAAATATTGTTGATTAGTAATGAGCCAAAAATATTGCATATATCGGGCGGGTATGCTTCAGGATTTAGGGCCAAAGAAAAAAATTCACGAATGCAAGTGTTCTCTAATTTTGATTTGGAAAAATCCAAACAAGATGATTTTAGATACTCTATTGATAAATGGCAAATAAATTGGGATGAATAATATAAGTAAGAAGAAAATAGGTATTACCGGTCAAGCAGGTTTTGTTGGCAACCATTTATATACAACCTTATCTTTAGATGAAAGTATTCAACTAATTGAATTTAAACGGCATTTTTTCGACAATGAAAAGTTGTTGCAAGATTTTGTTTCACAATGTGATACGATAGTACATCTTGCTGCTATGAATCGTCATAAGGACCCTAGTGTGATTTATGATACTAATTTGTCATTAGTTTCAAAACTTATTCAGGCATGTTTAACGAAAAAAGTTACACCCCATATTATATTCTCATCATCCTCACAAGAGACTAAGGACAATCTTTATGGTCAATCTAAAAAAGAAGGTAAAGCAAAGTTCAAAGAATGGTCCACTTCGTCAGGTGCCACATTCACTTCTTTAACAATACCAAATGTTTTTGGGCCATTTGGTAAACCCAATTATAATTCAGTGGTTGCTACGTTTTGTCATAAAGTGGCAAATGACGAAGAGTGTACTGTAATAAATGACAGCGATATTGGATTGATTTACATAAATGAGCTGGTTGAACACATAATAAAAGTTATCACTGGAAAAACAAAGGGTAAAAAAATCGGCAAAGACAGTTATGAGCTGAACATATCGCCGAATCACTCTGTGACCGTTTCTAAGCTATTACAATTATTGAAAAAATATCGTCAAGACTATATGAATGCTGGAATATTTCCAAATCTGGAAAATCCTTTTGAAAGAGCGCTTTTCAATACCTTTAGATGCTATGTGCCCACATCACATTACCCGGTCAAGTATACTAAGCATACTGACCCAAGAGGCGCTTTTGTTGAAATAGCACGAACACAAACTAGCGGGCAGTTTTCATTCTCTACTACTGTGCCGGGAATTACAAGAGGAAATCATTTCCATACAAGAAAAGCTGAACGTTTTGCAGTAATCAAAGGGAAAGCACTTATACAGCTAAGAAGAATAGGCAGTGATGATGTCATTGATTATTATCTTGACGGAGAAGAACCAGCATATGTAGATATGCCTATTTGGTACACACATAACATTAAAAATATAGGTGATGAAGAACTTATTACCTTATTTTGGATTAATGAACCATATAATCAAGATGATCCAGATACGTATTTTGTGAATGTTTAATCATATTTAATTTTAACTAACCAATTTACTATTTTGAAAAAGTTGAAAGTATTGACCGTTGTTGGCACAAGGCCTGAAATTATACGTTTGGCCTGTGTGCTGAACGCATTGGACAAAAACGAAGCTGTTGAACATACCTTGGTCCATACTGGTCAAAATTATGACTATGAGCTAAATGAAATATTTTTTGAAGATTTAGGAATCAGAAAACCAGATTATTTCTTAGAAGCTGCCGGTAAAAATGCAAGTGAAACAGTTGGCAAAATTCTAATTAAAATTGACCCTATTCTTGAGCAAATCAATCCAGATGCTTTTTTGGTACTAGGTGACACCAACTCTTGTCTATGCGCTATTCCTGCCAAAAAAAGAAAAATTCCAGTTTTTCATATGGAGGCTGGCAATAGATGTTTTGACCAACGTGTACCAGAAGAAACTAATCGCAAAATAGTAGATCACGTGGCTGATATTAATCTGACCTATAGCGATATTGCTCGCGAGTACCTTCTAAGAGAAGGATTATCACCTGATCGCGTTATAAAAACAGGGAGCCCAATGTTTGAAGTATTAACCCAATTCAAATCAAAAATAGAAGCTTCAAAGGTATTGGAAGACTTACATCTTGAAAAAGGAAAGTTTTTCGTGGTGTCATCACATCGGGAAGAAAATATTAGCAATCCAAAAAACTTTGAAGGATTACTTGACTCACTTAATATAATTGCTGAAAAATACAACTATCCCATAATTTTTTCTACCCACCCCCGAACAAGAAACATGCTGGATAAAAGGCAAATAAAAACCCATAAAAACATACAATTTTTAAAACCGCTTGGTTTTTCTGATTACAACGCTTTACAATATCATTCTTATGCCGTTCTTTCTGATAGTGGCACAATTTCCGAAGAATCATCTATACTTAATTTTAGAGCTCTCAATATTAGAGAAGCACATGAACGACCTGAAGCGATGGAAGAAACTTCGGTTATGATGGTTGGATTAAACCCAGAGCGTATCCTTCAAGCATTAGACACTTTGAAAACACAAAAGCGAAATCCTGAGAGAAACTTTAGGCCAGTAATGGATTACTCAATGCCCAATGTTAGTGAAAAAGTAGTACGTATTATTATTTCCTACGTAGATTACATTAATAGGGTTGTTTGGTCGAAATATTGATTATGAAACTTATAATAACAGCCGTTTTTCCTCCGGAACCAATTGTTTCTGCCAATTTATCCAGTGATATTGCCAACGAGCTAAGCAAAAATAGTGAGCAAGTAAAGGTTGTTTCACCAAAACCCAGTAGACCATTTGGTCATAAATTTAAGAAAGCAGAAAACAAGAATTCTTCATTTGAACATCAAATAGTAAATTCATACGTATGCCCAAAATCAAAGTTAATTGGGCGTCTTCGTGAGAGTATCAGTTTTGGTATGGCCTGTAAAAAAGTGATTTCTGAGAATTCAAAAAGTCTTTCTGTAATTTATATGAATACTTGGCCCCTTTTCGCTCAATATTTTGTAGTAAAAACGGCTAAAAAAAACAAAATACCCATTGTTTTTCACGTTCAAGATATTTACCCTGAGTCATTAATCAAAAAATTACCCCCGTTTCTATCCCACTTAGTGTACTGGTCTTTAGTCGGCCTAGATAAGTACAATTTAAAAAACGCACAAAAAATAATCGCAATCTCACCAAACATGAAAAACTATTTGTCGGTGAATAGAGGACTGGAGCTTCACAAGATAGAAGTAATTCGCAACTGGCAAAATGATCAAAATTTTTTGGCATATGATGATTCTAATAAAACAGATAGTCCACTTTTTACATTTATGTATGTGGGCAGCATTAGTACAAGCGCGGGAGTTGATCACATAATCGAATCATTTAAAGGCATTAAAAACAAAACAAAAATCAGGTTAGTTATTGCTGGATCAGGTTCAGATAGGGCGAAGTGCATGAGGTTGGCCCAAGGTGAAAGTTCTATAGAATTCTGGGAGGCGCCCTATGAATTAATTCCAGAAATACAATCAAAGGCCGATGTATTGTTGTTGAGTTTAAAAAAAGGAATTGGTTTAACAGCCAGCCCTTCCAAATTTACAGCATATCTGTTTTCCAAAAAACCAGTAATTGCCAGTATGGATGCCGAATCTGATACCGCTCATAGTATCAATGAAGCAAACTGTGGGTTTGTGGTTTTACCTGAAAATGTTTCTGAACTTACTTCTAAAATGCAAGAAGTATCAAATATTGATAAATCTGTTTTACAGAATATGGGACTACAAGGATATCAATATGCACTTAAAAATTTATCCAAAAAACAAAATTTGGATAGAATAACCGAGCTCATTTGTTCGTTTAAGTTAGAACACCAAACATAACTGTAAAGATGATAGTCAAAAATTTGGATAATACTCATTTAGCGCAAATAGTAGCGTTGCATGAAGAGGCATTCAAGGGTTTTTTTCTATCTGAGTTGGGGACAAGCTTTTTAAAGCAGTATTACAAGGCTGTGCTTAAAAATATAAATGCACTGAATCTTGGGGTTTTTGATGAGAAAAATCAATTGATCGGTTTTGCTGTAACTGCTAAAAAATCATTGGGCTTCAATAAAACTATAATAAAAGAGAACTTTTTTAATTTCTTTACGGAAGGGTTAAAAATAATCTTCTCTAGACCAAAAGCAATATATAGGATTATTAAAAATTTAGATAAAAAATCAAAAGATGTAAAAAATGACAGTGGTGAATATTGTGAGCTACTTTCAATTGCAACCCATCCTAAAAAACAAGGCTTGGGTATAGGTAAATTATTACTTTCAGAAACAGAAAAACAATTAAAAGCAGAAGGATTTACTCTTTTGGCCCTAACTACAGACTTTTTTAATAATGACCCCGTTGTTCGTTTTTATGAAAAAAGCGGATATACCATTTACTATGATTTTAAAACCTATCCAAATAGAAAAATGTATAAACTAATAAAAAATATATGATACCATTTTCTCCACCTTATATAAATGAAGAAATAATTAACGAAGTAGTGGATTCCTTACGTTCTGGTTGGATTACCACTGGACCAAAGGTAAAACTTTTAGAGGAAGAAATATCAAATTTTGTTAAAATACCAAATGTTCTTTGTGTTAACTCTTGGACTTCAGCAGCCATAATGGTATTAAGATGGCTAGGTATAGAAGAAGGGGATGAAGTTATAATTCCGTCTTATACATATAGTGCAACCGCTTTAGCAGTTATACACGCAGGTGGCAAGCCGATTATGGTTGATGTTGGCAATGATTTTAATATTGATATCAAAGCGGTAAAGAAAGCCATTACCACAAAAACCAAAGCCATAATGCCCGTCGATTTTGCTGGGTTTCCTTGCGATTATAACGAATTAAATGAATTAGTACATGATGGCGAAATAATTGCAAAATTTGTCGCTTCTTCAAAAATTCAAGAGCAAATAGGTAGAATACTGGTTATCTCAGATGCGGCCCATTCTTTGGGAGCATTTTATAATAATAACAGAGCTGCTAAAAATGCTGATTTTACCATTTTTTCCCTTCATGCTGTAAAAAATGTTACTACAGCAGAAGGAGGTGCTATAGCAATCAATATGCCTTCGCCATTTAATAATGATGAATTATACAAAGAAATGAGAATGATGGCATTGAATTGCCAAACCAAGGATGCATTTAGCAAATCAAAAGCTGGAAGTTGGCGTTATGACATTGTGGGTTTGGGGATGAAAATCAACATGGCCGATATAAATGCGGCCTTAGGATTGGGACAAATGAGGATATATGAAGACTTACTGCGTTCTAGAAAGGCAATTTTTAATAAATATATCTCTTATTTCTCAAAGTTTGACTGGGCGATAATACCACCTCATAAAGAAAATGGCAAAGAATCCTCCTATCATATTTTCCCTCTAAGGATAAAGGGGATGGAAGAAACTGAGAGAGACAAGATGATCAGCCAAATTTCAGAAAACAATGTTGCTGTTAATGTTCATTTTATACCTATGCCATTATTAACTTATTTCAAGGATAATGGCTATGATATTAAAGATCATCCCAATGCTTACAATAATTTCAAAAATGAAATTAGCTTACCTATTTACCCCCAATTAACTGAGGCGCAAATTGAAACCGTAGCTAAAACCGTTATCGACGCTTATATGAAAATCCACTCGTGAAGATGATTAAAAGAGCTTTTGATTTCATTTTGTCATTTGTTGGTTTGGTACTTTTAACACCGCTTTTCTTGATTGTTGCCTTGTTAATAAAACTAGATTCCAAAGGACCTGTTTTTTATATGCAATCGAGGGTAGGAAGGTTTAATAATGATTTTAAATTATTTAAATTTAGGACCATGACTTTGAATGCCGACCGTTTGGGGCTCTTAACTCTAAGTTCTCGCGATGAACGCATAACCAAATTAGGCTATTACCTTAGAAAATACAAAGTAGATGAGTTACCCCAACTTATAAATGTTCTTAAAGGCGACATGAGTTTGGTTGGCCCAAGACCAGAAGTAAGAAAGTATGTGGATTTATATTCAAAAAACCAAATGAAAGTTTTAGATTTTCGCCCAGGAATAACAGATGTCTCATCTATCAGATATAGCAACGAGAATGAAGTCTTAGAAAATCAAAGTGAACCGGAAAAGTACTATATCGAGGTTATAATGCCCGAAAAAATTAAATATAATTTAGAGTACTTAAAAAAGCAAAATATTTTAAGCGATATCCAAACAATCTTCAGAACACTTGCAAAAATTGTCCAATAACCTAAAGTTTCCAAATAAATGTTATTCAATTAATTTATAGGTTTTACTGAACGGTTTTTACCCCAAATAAGACTTTTTTGATAGTTAAATCAATTACAACTAAGCGACTACCTAAAATCATTCCAATTTTATATATTTCTTCAATTTCAATAAAGATTTACTATTGATTTATTCGCAGTATTGATCAGGTACAAGATTTTGATTCTATGCATCCTAAAATGACTTGTAGGTGCTATTCATCGAAAAACTACAAATATTAGTTGTACTGGACGTCCAATGTATTCATCCCATTCGTATATTTGGTAACCCCTTACTTACGTTATGCTATCAATTAAATTATCTATCACTAGAGCAACATTTGCTTTATTCCTTTTCAACTTTTATTTGGCAAATTCGCAAGTAACTTATGAAGAGGCCTTTCCAAACATAGGATTTGATTTTACGGTCGAGATGCAAAATGCCAATGATGGCAGCAACCAGCTGTTTGTCGTTGAGCAATCGGGCCGCATAAAGACCTTTCCCAACGACCCGCAGGTGACCG
>JABDPH010000340.1 GCA_013042925.1 Eudoraea sp. | reverse complement strand
ATGGTACGTACTAAAACCCGTAGCACCGCCCCAACTATAGCTGGGAATAAAATTTCTTGGAAATCCCGGGGTATAAATATTGCAATTAACACCTATCACGGTTCCTGTATTAAACATGGTATTGATGGCCGTCTTGCTGTGATCTCCCATCATAAGTCCACAAAACTGCAACCCTGTATGTTCAAAACGCTCTGAATCATAATTCCATAAACGCACTTTTGCATAGTTGTTCTTTAAGTTAGAATTATTGGAGTCGGCCCCAATATTGCACCACTCCCCTAATACAGAATTTCCTAAATAGCCATCATGTCCTTTACTGGAATAGCCAAAGATCACCGAGTTATTAATTTCCCCACATACTTTTCCATGAGGGCCCACAGTAGTTGGGCCATAGATCTTGGCCCCCATTTTAACTACCGCGCGTTCACATAAGGCGAAGCCACCCCTAATCATGTTCCCTTCCAGGATTTCGGAATTTTTTCCAAGATAAATAGGCCCTTCAGTAGCATTCAAAATACTATACTCAACCTTGGCTCCTTCTTCCAAGAAGATATTCTCGGGATGAATCAGGCTATTCGTTTTGGATATGGGCGCACTGGTACGCCCCTCGGTTATTAAATTGAAATCTTGTTGCAAGGCCTCCCCATTCTTAGAGAAAATATCCCAGGTATTTTTTATTTGAATCAGATCCTCCTGATACTCAACCATACTATCCAAAGAGCTCGTTATATCTTCGGGCATTTCCTTAGACCTGTAGGCCACCCATTGCTCCTGGCACTTAATACCTTCATTATCACCTAACTCCTTTATTTGTTGAATAAGTTTCGGTGTTGGTAAAAAAGAGGCACTGATCATTACATTGTCATCTTGCCATACCAGTGGATATTTCTCAGAAAGATACTCCTCTGTCTTGGTAGAAATATCAGTACCTAAAAAATTTTCCCATTTTTCCCGTATGGTTAATATTCCGATACGTATGTCAGCGACAGGGCGTGTAAATGTAAAGGGCAATAAAGAGTTCCGTACCTCACTGTCAAAAAGAACATAATTCATAGATCCCTATTTTTGATAAAATTAAAAAAAATAACGCCCCCGATTACTATCGAGGGCGCTACAATATTTTGTACTACCAGGAAATTTTTACTTTTCTTTCTTTTCCTCAGCGGCAGGAGCTGCCTCTTTTTTGAATTTCTGGTATTTGCTTTTAAACTTGTCAATTCTACCGGCGGTATCCACCAATTTGGCTTTCCCTGTGTAGAATGGATGTGAGGTTCTTGAAATTTCCAATTTTATCAACGGATACTCAACACCATCCACTTTAATTGTTTCTTTTGTATCTGCAGTAGACTTGGTTAAAAACACATCATCATTGGACATATCTTTAAAAGCTACTAATCTATAATTCTCTGGGTGTATACCTTTTCTCATCGTACTAACTTATGGGCATTCTTTTTTCAGGGTGCAAATGTAACTATTTTTTTTAGTAAACCACAATAGCAAAGCTAAAAAAACAATCTTAAAAATTGTACCTTGCAGGTGTAACATATTTTAAAAAAGTGCAACTAACGATTAACTAATTTATAAAACTTAGAAATATGGATGAAAATCAACCAAAAATTGGAAAATACTCCTTGAATTATGGATTAATCCTTGGAGCTATTAGTGTGGCCTTTGGCGTAATGCTATTTACTATGGATGCACATACGTCGCAAGACCCTGTAAACACTGTCATAAACATTGTTCTGATGGTAGGTATTACCATATGGGGAATGATTAGTTTCAGAAAAGCCAATGGTGGGTTCCTAACCCTGGGTGAAGGTGTAAAATTAGGTGTGGGTATTGCGCTAGTGGCGGCGATCATCGGTGTTGTTTATATGATACTGTTGGCCAATGTGCTCGATACTGAATTTGTAACCAAAATAGCAGAAAACCAAAAAGCCACTATGGAAGCTTCAGGACAATTAACTTCAGAGCAAATTCAGCAGCAATACGAAGGTACCATTAACTTTTTCTGGATTTCGTACCCGGTAATTATCATTTTTAACGTTATCGCCGGATTAGTTATTGGATTAATAGGAGGCCTTATTCTTAAAAAAGCAAAGCCTGCTTATTAACAAGTAATATTGTACTTTTGAAAGGAATTTGTCGCGGTATTTTATGAATATATCAATCGTAATTCCTTTACTGAACGAACAAGAGTCGCTTAAAGAACTCCATGATTGGATTGCAACTGTTATGCAATCCAATCATTTTTTATATGAAATCATCTTTATAGATGACGGAAGCACAGATAACTCCTGGGAAATAATTTCCCAACTAGCCCATGCGCACCAAACCGTAAAGGGTATTCGCTTCTTGAAGAATTTTGGAAAATCACAGGCATTGCATGCCGGATTTAAAAAAGCAGCTGGAGATATCATTATCACCATGGATGCAGATCTGCAAGACAACCCGGAAGAAATACCTTCTTTAATTAATATGATCGTTGAGGAGCAATACGATCTTGTTTCCGGATGGAAGAAGAAGCGCTATGATCATAGGTTAACCAAAAATATTCCTTCCAAACTCTTTAATTGGGCGGCCCGAAAAACATCAGGGGTACGTCTAAACGATTTTAATTGTGGCCTCAAAGCCTTCAAAAAAGAAGTGATAAAAACCATCGAAGTATCTGGAGAAATGCATCGGTACATTCCTGTTTTGGTAAAAAATGCAGGGTTTAGTAGGATCGGAGAACAAGTTGTTCAGCACCAGGCTCGTAAGTATGGCAAAACTAAATTTGGTGCCGACCGTTTTATAAACGGTTTCCTGGACCTAATCACTATTTGGTTTGTTTCCAAATTCGGAAAAAGACCCATGCACCTTTTTGGAGCGCTAGGAGTATTGATGTTTATAATTGGATCCGGATTTGCTGCCTATCTGGGAATCGATAAACTATTTATTAATCCTTTTGGGAGATTGCTCAGCGAACGTCCGCAATTTTATGTAGCACTTACGGCGATGATCATAGGGACTCAATTCTTTCTGGCCGGCTTTTTAGGAGAAATCATGGTTAGATCGAGAAAAAATGAATCCAGGTATACAATTTCACAAGAATTGAATCTCTCTACTCCTGAGAAACAATATTCTTAGTAATTTTACTAACTATTCAAATTAATTTCAATGAACGATATTCTCGCTACAGCCCAAAGTTGGTTAACAGATTTTTTTGACCCTTCAGTAAAGGAAGAGATTAAACATCTCATCGCAAATGACCAGGAGGAGCTTAAGGATCGTTTCTATAAAAATATGGAGTTTGGCACCGGTGGTATGAGAGGGGTTATGGGCGTTGGCACCAACCGGATCAATAAATACACACTTGGCAAAAGTACCCAGGGGCTCAGTAATTACATAAAAAAAGTATATCCGGGAGAAGCACACAAGGTAATTATTGCCTATGATTGCCGACACAATAGTGACACGCTTGCAAGAACGGTGGCCGAGGTTTTTTCAGCCAACGACATTGAGGTATACCTGTTTTCGGAGCTAAGAACAACCCCGGAATTATCTTTTGGCGTTAGGCATCTCAATTGCCATGCAGGAATTGTACTAACAGCTTCTCATAATCCACCAGAATATAATGGGTACAAAGTATATTGGACAGATGGCGGACAAATAGTACCCCCGCAAGATGGAGCCATTATTGCTGAAATAAATGCCCTTCAATATGAGGATATTAATTTTAAAGCTAAAGAAGAGGCTATTCATTTAATAGATAAAGAAGTGGACGATGCCTTTATAGAGGCCTCTGTAAAGAATGGGAATTTTAATGCCGCGGGGAAAGACGCATTTAATATTGTGTTTACTTCGCTGCACGGAACTTCTATTACCGCTATTCCAGAGGTACTTAATAAAGCCGGGTATACCAATGTTACTATCATAGAAGAACAGGCCGTTCCCGATGGTAATTTCCCAACAGTGGTCTCTCCAAATCCAGAAGAACCGGAAGCACTTACCCTTGCTTTAAAAAAGGCGGAAGAAATTGGAGCAGATATGGTCATAGGAACAGACCCCGACAGTGATCGTCTGGGGATCGCTGTTCGGAATTTAGATGGCAAAATGGAATTACTTAATGGGAATCAAACCATGGTGTTGATGACCAAATTCTTGTTAGACCAGCGCAAGAAAGCAGGTTTTTCAGGTGATGAATTCATTGCCTCCACGATTGTTTCCACTCCCATGATGCACGCTCTTGCCGAATCCTATAACGTGGAGTGTAAAACCGGCCTTACCGGATTTAAATGGATCGCGAAAATGATATTGGATTCCCCTGATCAGTTTTTTGTAGGCGGTGGAGAAGAGAGTTTTGGTTTTATGGTAGGAGATTTTGTTAGAGATAAGGACGCTGTTACGGCTACCTTGTTAGCCTGTGAAATAGCTTCCGATGCAAAAGCAAAAGGCAGTTCGTTCTATAAGCAATTAGTGGATTGCTATGTGGCGTATGGTTTTTATAAGGAAAAATTGGTTTCCCTAACCAAAAAAGGGATTACTGGTGCTGAGGAGATCAAACAAATGATGAAAGATTACAAAGACAATCCGGTAAAATCGCTGGATGGTTCTGAGGTGATAATCGTGGATGATTACAATACCGCTACCTCCACAAATCTGGTATCGGGAACTGTGACTCCAATTGATTTGCCAAAATCAAATGTGCTTATTTATACCACGGAAGATGGTACTCGCATGGCTGCCAGGCCTAGTGGTACAGAACCAAAGATTAAATTCTACTTTAGTGTAAATGCAGCGTTGGACACAAAAGAGAACTTTAAAATAGTGAATGATCTGTTAGATGATAAATTAGCACGCATTCTTAACGAACTGAACCTGGATTAATGAACTATTTCAAAAAAATCCTTCGCTTCGCGGGTCCATATAAAAAGTTTGCATTTTTAAACATATTTTTCAATATCCTGTATGCGCTATTTAGCGCCCTCTCATTTGCCGCATTAATCCCAATGCTCGATGTCCTTTTCAATCAGAACGAAAAGATCTATACAGAACCTGTTTATGAAGGGATTGGACAAGTAAAAGACTATTTCAAGGAGTATATAAGTTATAGGGTTACAGCCTATTCAGGAGAAGATGAGATGAAAGGTTTGGTATTGGTCATTGGCTTGGTACTGGTGCTATTTCTTCTAAAGAATCTGTTTAACTATATGGCTATGTACTTTATCACCTTTTTAAGGAATGGGGTTTTAAAGGACATTCGCAATAGGATGTATCAAAAAATAGTAGATCTACCTATTTCCTTCTATTCTGAGAAAAAAAAGGGGGATGTTATTGCTCGTATTACCTCCGATGTGCTAGAAATTCAACATTCGTTTTTGTCTATTTTAGAACTGATCATACGAGAACCGCTTACCATCGTATTCACCATTGCGGTAATGTTCTTCATCAGCGTTAAACTGACGCTTTTTGTGTTTATTTTTATTCCCATTGCTGGTTTTATTATTTCTCGTATTGGTAAATCCCTGAAAAAGAAATCGGATCGGGTACAAAAAGAACAAGGAGAGTTTTTGTCGATCGTAGAAGAAACGTTGGGTGGCTTGCGGGTTGTAAAGGCATTTAACGCAGAATCTCGTTTTTTTAAGACGTTCTCTACTTCTACCCTGCGATTCTTTCACTTTTCAAACAAATTACTAAACAGGCAAAATTTGGCTTCCCCCACAGGGGAATTTCTAGGCATTCTGGTAATAGGGGTATTGTTATGGTTTGGTGGTAAAATGGTATTGATAGACAAAACACTCGATGCCTCTTCGTTCATCGCCTATATGGGGCTGGCGTATAATATCCTCACACCGGCAAAAGCCATCAGCAAGGCTTCATATGGTGTAAAAAAGGGAAATGCAGCGGCAGAAAGAGTATTGGAAATACTGGAAACCGAAAATCCTATCAGAGATAGCGCCAACCCTATTGATAAGAACAGTTTTGAAACCACCCTTGCGTTGGAACAGATTTCATTTAAATATGAAAATGAATGGGTTTTGGAGGAATTCTCATTAGAGGTAGCAAAGGGGACCACAGTAGCTCTTGTGGGACAATCAGGGAGTGGCAAAAGCACCATAGCCAACCTGGTTACTCGTTTCTATGATGTGGAAAAGGGTGCCATAAAAATAGATGGTGTAAACATTAAAGATGTATCTAAAAAATCGCTCAGAAGTTTAATGGGGCTGGTAACTCAAGATTCTATCTTATTCAATGATACAGTGCGAAACAACATTGGACTGGGGAAAGAAAACGCAAGCGATGAAAAAATTGAGGATGCAGCAAAAATTGCCAATGCCCACGATTTTATTATGGAATTGCCCCAGGGGTATGATACCAATATAGGAGATAGCGGCAATAAGCTTAGCGGAGGACAAAAACAACGCCTTTCTATCGCCAGAGCAGTATTAAAGAACCCTCCCATCATGATCTTAGATGAAGCCACCTCAGCATTGGACACCGAAAGTGAGCGTCTTGTTCAGGAAGCGCTGGAGAAAATGATGTTAAACAGAACCTCGCTAGTTATTGCCCATAGGCTTTCTACTATTCAAAACGCAGATACTATCATAGTACTCGAAAAAGGTAAGATCATTGAGGCAGGCACGCACGATACCTTATTAAAAAATAAAGGGGTCTATAACAAACTAGTGGCCATGCAGTCATTCGTATAGGATTAAACCCATATTTCTATCGCTTTCCTTTGAAAATTTTAATCCCTATTTTTATACGGCAGAAATAGGTCGTTTTAAACCTTTTTTAAAATCTGTAGTCTTAACAGAATAACAAGCTGACTTTGATTGCCGAAGAAACCCTCGTAAAAGAGTTACAACAAAAGGAGACCCAAGCAAAAGCTTTTGAGGTACTAATAAACACCTACAAAGAGCGATTGTACTGGCATATCCGAAGAATTGTATTGGATCATGACGATGCTGATGATGTTTTGCAAAACACATTTATAAAGGTGTTTAGGAATATTGAAAAGTTTAAAGGCGACAGTAAATTATATTCCTGGTTATATAGAATTGGAACCAATGAAGCCTTGACATTTTTAAAAACAAAGGCTCGCAAATTGGGCGTTACTAATGATGAATTACAGGAACGAAACGCTAATAATCTGGAGGCAGATGTGTATTTTGATGGAGACGCCATCCAGCTAAAATTACAAAAGGCTATAGCCACACTGCCCGAAAAGCAAAAGCTGGTCTTTACAATGAAATATTATAAAGAATTAAAATATGAAGAGATCTCAGAAATATTAGAAACATCGGTAGGTGGCCTTAAAGCTTCTTACCATTTGGCCGTAAAGAAGGTAGAAGCCTATCTTAAAGAAAGCTAAACCATTTAATAGTACATGAGTCTCACCTAAACCATGAAAAAGACACCAAAAAATAGCGGTTTTAAAACACCTGAAGGTTACTTCGAAGGAGTCACCGATCGTATTCTTGATCGTATTAAAAACGAAGAAGGAGCTGGTATCCCGGAAAAAGATGGCTTTACTATTCCGGAAGGATACATGGATACAATGCAAAAAGAAGTGCTTACCAAAGTAAAGGCTTCAGAAACTCCGGTCATATCCTTACACCCGTATAGAAAACATTTATTAGTTGCCGCCTCTATTGCTGCTATTTTTGTCCTTGTAATAGGATTGCAATGGAACGACGCACAAAGTATCACGTTCGATGATCTGGCGAATGCAGATATTGAGACATATTTTGAATCCAGGGAAATTGGCTTCACCAGTTATGAAATTGCAGAAGTTATTCCTGTTAATACCATAGACCTGAATGAGTTTATGGAAACAGGGGTTAACGATGAAAATATTATGGAATACTTAGAAGATTCCATAGATGATATAGAAGAATTAAATTTAGAATTAGATGAAGAATATCAGTAAAATAGGGGTATTGTTACTGTTTGCTTTGGTCACCAATTTTGTTGTAGGACAAAAAAGGCCGGGCATGGAAAAGATCAAATCCCTTAAGATCGCATTTATCACAGAGCGCCTTGCACTAAGTAGTGAAGAAGCTACCGTATTTTGGCCGGTGTATAACGAACATGAAAAAGCATTGGAGAACATACGAACAAAGGAACGGCAAGACATCCGTGGAAAACTTAGAAATTTTAATCAAATGTCCGATCAGGAAATTCGTGGGTTAATGGATGAATTTTTGGAATTGGAAAAAGAGAAGACAGAGCGAAACCATGCTTTTTTAAAGAAAATGTCCGATCTGATCTCGGCCAGGAAAACGTTTATGCTAATTAAAGCAGAAGAGGATTTTAAAAGAAGACTCCTTCAGCAATTACAACAGCGAAGGCAATAGCAGAGAATTATAAAAGAATTAGACAAAAGGAACAAAAAGGAGGCTCAATAGCCTCCTTTTGCATTAAACCATGTTCTAAAACTGTAGTCTTAGAAGTATAAACCGTTAAATAAATTGTTATGAAAAATCTAAAAGTGTTCTTAGTAATAGTTGCCTTTTTTGGAGCCTTAACGGCTAGTACTGCGCAGCGAGTTGTAAAAGTATATCCAAAACATGGAACTGTTGTTACGACCATACACAAACCCACAATAGTGGTTCATAAAGGTGTAAGATTTCATTTTGCATCTGGTATATGGTATAGAAGCAGTGGAAAGAAATTTATTGTGAGTGCTGCACCTAGAGGCATTACTCTAAGAAGATTACCAAGGGGTTATAAAGTTGTCCGTATAAAGGGCAGAAAGTATTATGCCTTTAAAGGAATCAGATACCAGAAGGTTGGAAGGTATTACAAAGTTGTTTATGTATAGTTAGATTTGGTTGACTTTATAGTTGGAGTCGTATGTTAGTCAAAAAGAGGGTGGAACTGGTTTCCACCCTCTTTTTATTTAAAAGTTAATTTGGCAATGCGATTCTTCCCGGCCGCGTAGGCAACTGAATCATTTACAAAACGCAGCGTATAAAAAGATTCTGTAGAAAATTCTTTCCAGGTCTGGCCCATATCTCCGGAATAGGAAATCCCGGTAAATCCTGCTAAAACCATATCATTACCTCCAGATCCCGGTACAAACTGTACACAACTTTTATATCCGGGTAGTTGTCCATTGGCAAGTAATTCCCATGATTTTCCTCCATCACGTGTAATAGCCTTGGTTGCCTCGGTATTCTCCGGATTGGTGTAATCCCCTCCTACTGCAACACCCAGGTCACTGGTTTCAAAATCTATGCTATAAATGCCCTCTGTTTCTTTCTTATGTATGATGGGCGCTTGAATTACTTCCCAGGTAACTCCCTTGTCTGGAGAATAAAAGATCCTGCTCTGTGTGGTCCCTATCCAGGTGTTATCACCAACAATATCAATATTTGTGTTGCTAGCCGCAAAAGCACCCTCCCCTGCCATGGCAGGTGGCAACTGTTTACATGGAAGTTTGTCCCAACTCCTACCGCCGTCTCTGGTAATAATAATAGATAAACACCCGCCCATGGCATCTCCTAGGGCAATCCCCTCTTCATTATTCCAAAATTTCATCGCATCATAAAAAACACCCTCCTCATCTTCTTTATAGACCAATTCCATAGTACCGGTGTCTCCTGTCTTATACAAAAGCGCCGGACGTCCGGCAGAAAGCATAAAAAAGTCGGTGGCAGTATGTCCTACCGCCCTAAATTCGGGAGCTATCGTATCATAGGTTTCCCTGCTAGTTCTAATTTGATGCGAACGCACATCTATGGCCCCAAACAACCCGTTGTTACCGGCAAAGGCTATACTCCCATCCATAATTTCCAAAGCTCGAATACTTATTTGTTCTGTATATATGGTTTCTACAATGACCTCCTGGTACTGATGGGATCTTTTTGTTTCAGAACACCCGTACAACACAAAGATCAAGACTATGGCAACTAGACTCTTCATATAATTAAATTTAATCAAAAGTACTAATGTTTCCCCTCCAAAAGGGTACCTTTGCCACCTAATTTTTACACATGCGATTACATCGAAATTTAGTCTTTGCGGTTGTAGACGGACTTCATATGATCTTCAATGAAGGCATGTATGCCTCCAAGGTGGTTGAACAATTATTAAAAAGAGATAAGCGCTGGGGTTCCAGAGACAGGGCCTTTATTGCTGAAACCACCTATGATATAGTCCGCTGGAAAAGACTTTATGAAGAAATCGCAGAAGTAAAACCCCCATATAACCGGGCAAATCTATTTCGAATGTTCGCAGTCTGGGCTGTTTTGCGGGGCATTAAACTACCCGACTGGAAACAATTAGAGGATACCCCCAGCAGAAAAATTAAAGGTCGTTTTGATGAGCTCTCTAAAACAAGAAAATATAGAGAGTCTATCCCTGATTGGCTCGATGCTTTAGGCGAGAAAGCATTGGGTGAGAAATTATGGACCAAGGAATTACATGCCTTAAACCAACAGGCAGCAGTTATTCTTAGGACCAATACCTTAAAAACATCGAAGCCATATCTTCAAAAACGCCTGCTCGATCATGAAATTAACACCACAACCATAGCCGGTTATCCGGATGCGGTTAAGCTGACTGAACGTGCAAACGTGTTCACTTCAGAAGCCTTCAAAGAAGGCCTTTTTGAGGTCCAGGATGCATCCTCTCAGCTGGTTGCTCCTTTCTTGGAAGTATCTCCGGGACAGCGCGTAATAGATACCTGTGCAGGAGCGGGTGGCAAAACCCTTCATCTTGCAGCTTTAATGGAAAACAAAGGGCAGTTAATTGCGCTGGATATCTATGCCGGGAAATTAAAAGAGCTTAAAAGACGAGCTAAAAGAAATGGAGCACACAATATCGAAACTCGACTAATAGACTCCACCAAGGTAATTAAGAAGTTGTATAATAGCGCCGATAGGGTATTAATTGATGCACCTTGTACAGGATTAGGAGTTTTAAAAAGAAATCCTGATGCAAAGTGGAAACTACAACCAGAATTTCTTGACAAGATTGTCCAAACCCAAAAAGAGATTCTCAGAGACTACAGCAAAATGGTTAAGAAAGGTGGTAAAATGGTTTATGCTACCTGCTCTATCTTACCTCAGGAAAACAAGGATCAGATTACACATTTTTTGGGTACAGCAGAAGGCGCATCCTTCAAATTAGTGAAAGAAAAAAATATTTATTCTTCTAAAACAGGATTCGACGGATTCTATATGGCCCTTTTACAT
>JABDPH010000338.1 GCA_013042925.1 Eudoraea sp. | reverse complement strand
CCCCATGATTGGTTAATGGTTTCGCAGGTTTCCAATGGCAGCTGTCCAATATCAGCCCCTCCGAAACCGGTAGTATTCTTTCCCGGAAGGTCTTTTTCGAACATTTGAAAATCTTCACCCTCAAAAGGAAGTTCATGGTGGTTATTGCCTATTAACAACTTCGAATCAATATCGTGAATCATTTTATAGGTCCCTTCCAAATCCCAATCAATACCCTTTATTCTAAAATCAACAGTTTTGTGCCAATCTTCTTTTTCAGGTGCCTGATCCCACCAGCCATCAAACCAAAACCCGGTGATGTCATAATTTTCTGCAAGTTCTTTTATTTGAGCATTCTGGTAATCTAAATAGGCACTCCATTCCCCGGCTTCCGGTCTTCCCGTTTTCCTGCCGGTCCAACCACGGGGAAAATAGTCCGGGTGGTGCCAATCTAACTGCGAATAGTATGCAAATAATTTTATCCCTTGCTTTTGGCACTCCTGTTCCAACATCCTGAAAATATCTTTCCCATAAGGTGTAGCCTTAACAATGTTATAATCTGAAACTTTGGAATCGTACATCGCAAAGCCATCATGATGCTTAGTAGTAATGGTAATATATTTCATCCCGGCATTTTTAGCCATTTCTACGATTTCCTGTGCATTAAAATCAATAGGATTGAAAAAGGTGGGTAGTAGTTCGTAGCGATCTACGGTAATATCCTGATTTTGCATCACCCATTCGGCATCGCCCAGATTACTATAAACCCCCCAATGAATGAACATGCCAAATTTAGCATCCTGAAACCAAGTCCGGGCTTCCAGATTTTCTTTGGAAGGTGTATATTTTTCTTGTGAATTTATTGCCTGACAAACCAGGACAAGGGAAAACAGAAGAATTAATTTATTCATGATGTTTGTCATAACTAGTTGTTATTCTTTTCACTGTGATCAAATTTTACCACCATAGAATTGCATTACCAAAGGGCAGATGACAAAAGTATCGCTTTCAAATAAATAAAGATACTACGCCCTAGCCATCAGGCAAATTCATCCTTAGCTTCTATCAGATAATGATTGCTTACTGAACCTTCTGTTCGGGCATTTAGATGAGGAACGTATTCTTCGTCATTCATAAAAGCGATCGCAGCTTCTTTGGAAGGCCACTGAATAATTACCCGCAGACCCACAGCACTGCTATCTCCTTCAACCTGTTCATGACTGGCCGTTCTGGCCAGGTACTGCCCCCCGTGTTTGGCCATAAGTTTATTGGCAACCGGAAGATAGGCCGGAATCCAATTTTCGCTGGTTGGTGTTACATCAAGTACGGAGTAAAAATCTGCTGAATTTTCCATTGTTTTGTTAATTTTTGATTTAGATAGTTATTAGGTTGTTTGTTTATCGTAGGAATCATTGTATTCGTAATCTTGGATTATAAAATAACCCGCTTGGTAAGGTACCAAAAAACTATGTATTAAGAGCTGATAAAATTACTTTTAGAAAAACGATGAAGATTTTAACCGACCAATGAAGTTAAACCGGCAATATGGTGTAACTCTTGTAATCTCATCCAAAAAATCATACCATAAGATGTTCCATATTTCCAGCAATATGGATTCGTAGTACAGTACTAAAAGCGATATTCCTGTCAAAAATTTCAAAACAATTGGCTTATCACCTTAAATAATTGTTCATATTCGTATTTTTAACTTTTAGAAGCTATGGAAGACTTAATAAAGGAATACAAGCCTAATGCAAATAAAAAATACTATTTGCTTATGGGCAATTATATAGACCGGTTAATAAATGATTTTGACGCCATATTTAGAAATAATGTGAATGAGATCGTCAAGGGTATATCCATTACCAGACCTACCTTTTATTCCTATTTCAAAGATACAGAGGATTTTTACAAAGAGTTAGTATCCATCTATTTTCTGATCCTTCCCTCCTACCTGGCAAAATTAAGTAAGGAACTGGATTCCGAGGATTACCTTCAAATCGTTTTCAAATTGCGCGTTGGCATTGCCTTGCACAACCTGCACAAAATTTCCGGTAACTTTTCATTCATCAATCCTATGATGAGAGAATATTATAGGAAATCTAATAATGAAATATCAAAATGGTACAATCGGGAATTTGATATGGATACAGAAACCGCGAAAGAAAAAGCTAGAATTGTTGTAAATGAATTAATCCTTAATGGAAATCTTTATTACAGAAATTTTGGTGCCTATAAGGCATTGATGCTAGACCAAAAAATAACATATATAAAATAAAAATTTAACATTATTGTAAAGTTCTTAAACAATTATAAGCAAAATTATTTTAAGAGATGTCTTATCTTTAATGGGTTCCCCAAGAAATGTATAACTAATTAAATTTTCAACTATGAAAGAAAAGTTTATTGTATTGATTTTGCTATTATGCATACCATTTGGAGTAATCGCTCAAAAAAACAAAAAACCGAATATTTTGGTCATCTGGGGTGATGATGTGGGTGTTCACAATATCAGCGCCTACAACCATGGGATAATGGGTTATAAAACTCCTAATATTGACCGTATTGCCAAGGAAGGTGCAATGTTTACTGACGCCTATGCTCAACAAAGCTGTACGGCTGGCAGGGCTTCATTTATATTGGGCCAGCATCCTTTTCGTACAGGATTGTTAACCATTGGGATGCCGGGATCAGATCATGGAATCCCTGATTTTGCTCCTACCCTGGCCGATCTTCTTAAGGACCATGGTTATACTTCCGGGCAGTTTGGAAAGAACCATTTGGGGGACCAGGACAAACACCTTCCAACAGCTCATGGTTTCGATGAATTCTACGGTAACCTTTATCATCTGAATGCTGAGGAAGAACCTGAGACCTATTATTATCCGAAAGACCCGGCATTTGAAGAAAAATATGGTCCTCGCGGCGTTATTCACTCCTACGCAGATGGCAAAATAGAGGATACTGGTCCAATGACTCGTAAGAGAATGGAAACTGCGGACGAAGATTTTCTTAACACCGCACTAGGTTTTATGGAAAATGCGGTAAAAGACGATAAACCATTCTTTGTTTGGATGAGTACTACCAGAATGCATGTATGGACACGACTCAAAAAGGAAGCACAAGGAAGAACAGGTATAGGTCTTTACCCGGATGGAATGGTAGAACATGATGATCATGTGGGTATTCTTCTCGATAAACTGGATGAATGGGGAATTGCTGACAATACAATAGTAGTTTATAGTACAGATAATGGTGCGGAAAAGTTTACCTGGCCCGATGGTGGGATTACTCCATTCCACGGAGAGAAGGGAACTACCTTTGAAGGCGGTTTCAGAGTACCTCAAGTCATACGTTGGCCAGGGGTTATTAAACCTGGTACCGTATACAATGATATTATCTCCCATGAGGATTGGTTACCCACCTTCCTTGCTGCTGCAGGCGATCCCGATATCGTGGAAAAAGTTAAAAAAGGGCATAAGGCAAATGGCAAAGAATGGAAGGCACACCTGGATGGTTATAACTTTAAACCCTACTTTGAAGGAAAAGCAGAAAAAAGTCCCAGGGATCAAATCTTCTATTTTGGACAAGGAGGAGAACTGAACGCCATTAGGTGGAATGATTGGAAAGTACACTTTGCTATGATTGAAGGGAACATTGCCACCGGTGAAAGGGTCGCCACTAACTGGCCAATGATCATTAACCTTAGGGCCGATCCCTATGAAGAAATGTGGCTTGAAGGGGAGATGGGCTATTTACGCTGGTATGGCGATAATATGTGGCTTTTCGTACCGGTACAGGCGGAATTAAAAAAGTTCTTAACAACTATTCCTAATTATCCCTTCCAGGAAGGTTCCAGTCTTAGTGCCTCAGGAATTAATTACAGATCCTTAAAGGCCATGAAAGCGATGAAAATGCTGGAAGAATTGGAAAAGGATTTTCCAATCAATCGCTAGATTAGGAGACTATTTTAATAAATATAGAACACCGGGTGTAATATCATCCGGTGTTTCCTCATAATGAAATACTCTGAAAAACTTATATTCAGCCTGCTGCTTGTGCTGATACCATCAATGGTGTTAGTTGCACAGAATAGAATCCCTGAAACCAGTGGGTTTGGAGGCTACTTCCTAACAGGCCCGGGAATATTCCAGATTAAAAGCAATCTACTGGTAACCGGTCCGCCTCTTACGGGTAATGTGGGAGATCCTGTAATTAACTCGGTTTTTGAACAAGCAGAAAGCAATAGTTCGTTTGCCTGGCCATTGGCAGGTGAATTAAACTACACATTCTCTGCGAGCAAGACTCAAATATTCTTTGGCAATGGACTTGAAGATATTCTACGTTTGGACGTCCCTGTGGGCATAGGAGTACGACAGCAGCTTAAAGATAGCAGTATGCTTACATTTAGGATACTCACCACACCGCTGAAGCTTAAGTTTTGGGAAGATCCTTATGTAGAAAATGAAGAGCGGGAAAAGACCAAACTAAATTTTCAGGGTATTCGATTTCGCTGGGCAAAAATGTTCAAAACAGGATTTGAGTTTACCACTACGATCAGGAAATACAACTTCGATGACGAGAGAAGCGGGGACTGGTTGATAAGTGAAGGACGACTCGATCCGTCAGAACAGCCGTTGCTAAACAGGGATGGCTTTGTATATCGCTTTCGGTTATTATATCAGATTAATCTGGATCAAAAACACATACTAAGACCTGCTATTAGTTACATAAATGATGATCATAAAGGGGAGGCCATCGCTAATCAGGGATATCTGCTAAAGCTCAACTACCTGAGACGCTCACAAAAATTCCTCTTCGACGCTGATCTCAGAATAGGTCAAAGATTTGCATCCGCAGATCACCCGGTATATGACGACAGAATTGATTCCTTTAGATTTGGGGCTGCCGTTTCTGCTTTCATTCCCATAAAATTTTTCGATTCGAATCGCTGGAGTATTTGGATTTCTGCCGACTATATAGCCGAGGATTCCCAAATCGATTTTTTTGATTCCAGATTACTTGGTATTATGGGAGGACTGATGTATCGAGCCAATAGGAAATGAAATGAATTCTTGTGTTATTAAGTATGCTAAAACAAAGGGCTTGAGGAATACCAAAAAAAAGTAAAGGCTAAATTGAAAGAATAGCCTTTGAAGAAGGGTACAATACTAATTAAATAATACTTATACAAAGGATATGGAAAAATTTCTTAGTGGATGCAGACATCTAATCTGGTTCCCTGTAATAGGTTGTATAATACTTGTTTTGGGCGCGGTAATCATGGGGTTTGGCAGGATAATTACAGGTTTTATCAAGCATTTTAGTAAAATGGACTTTTCGGCCAAAGCTGGCAAACTGCTCTCCATAAAGATCATTGAGATCATCGACCTATTTCTGGTGGCTACAGTGGCTTATATAACGGCAGTGGGCCTTTATAAGTTATTCATTAATAAGGATTTTAAGCTGCCGGGCTTATTAAAAATAGGCAATTTGAATGAATTGGAGAGCAAGATCATTGGTGTAATTGTTGCAGCTCTGGCAGTATCATTTCTTGGACAAGCTGCGGAAGACAATCCAACGGACATACTGAATATCGGGATTGGAATTGGGGCCGTTGTAGTTTCCCTTGCTGTATTTGTTACCCTAACCAGTGGAAAGAAAAAACCCGGCATGGTTGGGAAGGAAAAAGATTCTAAAAACTGAGGGAAGCAAATTTATATCTATGTATTTATAAAGTCCATATGAATTTTAGCAACCAATGTTTTGTCGTATGAGATTCCTATTGAGTCTTTTTCTATGTTTTGTTATAGGGGTACAAATGTCCATGGGACAAGATATCGAAGAGCTTGATAAAAACTATTCAGAATTCTGGTCGGATATCACTTTTGGGAAGGCCCTCAATGATAAATGGACCGTTGGAGGAGATGGGGGGGTTCGAGCGGCCTTTAATAGCGGTAATTTCAAATTATTCTATGTTAGGCCCAATATCAATTACAAGGTATTGCCTTTCTTCAATCTAACCTTCGGGCTTGGTTCCTTTAATACATTCAGTAGCGATTATAGCAACGTTTTTGAATTCAGGATCTACCAGGATGCCAATTTCAGGGGTCCCAAGCTAGGGCCTTTTAATTTTATGCATCGTATAAGACTGGAACAGCGTTTTTTTACTTTCAGTGACAATGATATTGACAATGAGTTTAGTTTTAGAGGCAGGTATTTGATAGGTACCCGTACTGATAAGTTTAGTCTGGGTGGTGAAAAAAACTGGACCGTATTTGTGAGCCTGGAACCGTTTTTTCCCCTGGGTAAGGGAGTTACGGAGATTCTGGCGAACAATTTTCGTTGGGACACCGCTCTGTCTTATCAGGTATCAGAAAATCTACGACTGGAATTGCACTATGTCCTCCAAACTTCCGAAATCTTTTCCAATAGCGATACAAGAGTCCTTGAAAATATTTTTAGGTTTAGGATATTTCAAAAGCTGTAAGTGATAGTGTTCCTTGTTGACTAAAAGCTATTATTATTATCAAAAAACAATACAGCCCTCAACTCAAAATTGCTTAATTTTATTCCAGGCTTAATTTTAGCTTTCTTCTCATTAAGGAAAGGGTCCCATGCTTAAAAAACTCTCGAAAATTGTTTCCGGATTATTCGTGATTCTGGCTATCCTATTCCTTACAACCTACTTTTATGTAACAAGCCATAAAGAAGAAGTTGCCAACTTCATTGCAAATACGATCTCGGAGAATCATAAGGGCACGGTGAGTTTTGAAGACATGACCATGAAAAGCTGGGGCAGATTTTCAAATCCCGCATTCCACATTACAAATATGGTCCTTCTGGACTCAACTGAGGATAAAATAGCCCGTTTAGAAATAGAGGATGCCTATGTTAATATTTTTGTCAAGAGTCTTTTAAAAAACCAGATTCAGGTAAAATCAGTTGAAATAAATACCGCAAAATATACTTCGATCACCAAAAAAGAAACTTTTTCTGATACCATATACAAAAAAGAAACCCAGCTTCCCAAAAAGAAATCGTCCCAACCTTTTGTACCATTTAAAATGAATCTGGACATTGAAGATTTTACCGTTTCTATTCAAAACCTTCCGCGCAATAAAGCCATAAAATTTAAACTTAACGCAGTATCATCAACAGTTAATTTCGAACAGGATAAGATTACCTCCGCATTGGATTTGGACGCTACGGTTGAGCAATTGGGATTTAACCTGGAGAAAGGGAGTTTTCTAAAAGATTCTAAAATTTCCGGCTCAATGAATCCTGTGATTGATTTGAAATCCAATAAGATCCATATTTCAACTTTTGATTTAGCTTTAAATGATCAGTTATTTAAGCTCACAGCCGATTTTAACATGGCTAACAAGGGTAGTTTTGCATTTAAAATTGAGAATGACCATACAGCATATTTGCCTACGGTAAACCTTTTGTCGGAGCATATTCAGCAAAAACTTAGCAAATATCTTATTGACAATAGTTTTTATACCCATACCACATTGGAAGGAAGTTTTGCGCCATTTTCCAACCCATTGGTGCAAGTTGAATTTAAAGCCACGGATAATTCCGCTCTAATAGCAGATCGGTTTATCCTGGATTCATTGACATTCGCCGGAAGGTTTAAAAACAGGATCTATGAAGATGACCGTGCAAAAACCGAAGACAAAAAGAACTTAAAATTAAGCTTCAATAAAATTGTCGGCAAATACAAAGAGACAGCTTTTGAGCTACGTGATGGCCTCTATAAAAGTACGCCTGAAAATAAAGCATATATTGAAGCGGCCTTAAATGCCAGGGGTAAACCGGAGAATTTGATTTCAATATTTGATGACCCCATTTTTAGCCTTAAAGGCGGTAGCTTCAACTTTATAGGAGATATCAAGGGGGATGCCAGTTCGGCAGCTGCATTACTATCCTCATCCGCCACGGAATTGCAGGTATCAAACACCTCA
The DNA here is from genome assembly GCA_013042925.1 of Eudoraea sp. Lineage (GTDB taxonomy): Bacteria > Bacteroidota > Bacteroidia > Flavobacteriales > Flavobacteriaceae > Eudoraea. The sequence continues at coordinate 5,511 of JABDPH010000338.1, read as the reverse complement.
TTGGTTGACCATGAAAACAAAATTACTATTCCTGTGGATGAATTAAAACTTCATTTAAAAAAGGATAATGCAGTTTTAGATATAATGAAACTGCAAATGAAATCGGGAGACAAGCTGATAATAGAAGGGCAAACAAGCCCCTTTTCAGCTCTTTTATCGGAAGAATCGAAAAATTTAGTTTCTTCAAATTTAAATTTCAGATCAAATAAATTGAACTGGAAGGACTTTCTTGAAATTTTTGATGGCCCCCAAATAAACAGCACAGGAAAGGCAGAACATCCCGAATTTGTATTGCATGATATCTTTAAAAAAATCTATCAAAAATTCAACCCCGATATTGACATAGCTATTAAACAATTTCAATATGAAAACCTGATTTTAGACAACTTCTCAACCGATTTATCTTTTAGTGATGAAAATAATCTCCACCTAACCAATATGGGGTTTGAAATTCCCTCCGGAAAAGTAAAACTTATTGCTGATTTGAATTATGAAAATGCCGAAGAGATTTTGGTAACTGCCGCTTTTGACGCTTCTGGCGGTGCGGTTTTTTTAAATGATTTATTTAACAATGATACTTTCCTCTTCAAAAGCGGGCGTTTTGATCTTAAGGCAGAAATGAATGGGGACCTGATGCAGCTGGAAAGCCTCATACTGCAAGCCAACAGTTCAATAACCCTGTCCGAGGGAAGTGTTTTTTACAAACCAATGGATCTGATGGTGCCAATTGATCTCCTGGATGTAAAAATAAAAGACAATCGTGCAATTCTTAATTCTTTAGAAATTTCAGTAGGCTCAGAAGATAAATTAAATTTTTCGGGTGAATTAGATGATCTATTGGCCCTTATTTCTTCCAATTCAAAAAATCAGGTAAATTCATCACTCCTTTTGCATTCTGACAAATTACAATGGGATGATTTTTTACAGGTCTTTGCCCATGATAGTGAAAAGCCCGTCAGTCAAAAAAAGGACGCAGGAAGCAGATTAAAAGAAACGTTACGGGGAATCTATTCAGATTTTAACCCCCATATTGGTATTAGTATTGACAAATTTCAGTACAAAGACTTTATGACCCTCGAAAATTTCAAGACCGGGCTTCATTATAAAGATTTGAATAATATAGTGTTGGAAGAAAGTGGTTTTAATTTCAATTCTAATGGTCAGGCAGACTTTTCAGCTCAGCTAGATATCTCTAAACAGGGGGAAACCTATGTAAACATAGATTTTGAAGTCAAGGCAGACCCCTCACAATTAAATGATATACTCAATTATGATACCTTTTTACTTGAGGGCGGGTCTTTAAAATTGACTGCGAATATTAATGGTGATATTGAAAAAATGAATGAACTGATAAGCTCCTCAAGCAGTAAGTTCATAATTGAAAATAGTTCCTTGATTCATAACTCAAGTCAGACAAAGATCCCCTTCAGTATCCTGGAAATAGATATTGAAGATGATGACGCTATTCTTAAAACTCTTAAAATTGATTTGCCGTCTGGAGATGAATTAGAGTTTTCCGGAGAACTGGATAACATCACTTCCATTATACCTCAAAATAGTGCGAATAGTACAGGAATGAGTTCAAAACTCAATATCTACTCAAAAAAACTGAGGTTCGACGACTTTTTGGAACTATTTAATTCTAAAGATACCGTAGCCCATGAAAAAGTTACAAATCGAAATCTGGCACTAAAAATTGCCGTTAAAGATTTTTATAAAAAATATGAACCAGAACTTTCCATTTCTATTGATGAGTTTGTATTTAATAAGCTTGTAGTTAAAAATTTTAATACCGGTTTTTATTTCGAAAATAAAGATCTTCTCTACTTGGAGAATACAGGTTTTGATTTTTATAAAGGTAAAGTGAGCCTCGATGCTCATTTAGATATTACAGATCCGGTAAAAACTGCTTTTTCAATTGGTTTTACCACGGATAACCTGGATTTGGAAAAACTATTGACTTCCTTTGATTATTTTAATATCCCTTCAATAAAGGAAGCTGATAAAATAGCAGGAAAAGTAAGTGTTAATACACAAATAGAGGGCGATTTAATAGATAGCACAGGGATAATATCCAATTCAATAAAGGGAACTATTGGATTTGATCTGGAGGAAATGGAAATTAAGGGCTTTGATCCTATTATTAAGTTGGGGAATATAGTTTTTAAGAAAAAACGATTGGAAGACATTAAGTTCGGGTCTATTGAGAATGTGCTCTATGTTGCCAATAATACGGTTGAGTTCCCACTGATGGAGGTAAAATCCACGGCATTTGATTTTTTTGTAGCAGGGCATTTGGGTTTTGAAGAAGTCCCAACCAATCTTTGGACAGGTATACCCCTTTCCAATTTTAAAAGTAGAGATCTTAATAACATACCAAAAAAAACGGGGTATGTTCAGGCCGGTAAAAAAATATATATAGAAGCTAAAAGCGATAAAAAAAATAAGATTAAATACAAACTTCATTTATCTGAAAGGCAATATTTTAAAGAAAGAAGTATACTTAGTGCTTACAGAACTCAGATGAAAGAGGACAGATTGCTTCGGCGAAAATATAAGCGCGACACAAGAAAGAATGAAAAACTAGCCATACCAGATGCCGGCAAAACAAATTAACCAAGGCCTGAACTCATTCGAAATGGAGTTTGCAAAACATAATTGAGAAATAAACCTTCAGAATTCAATTTTTATTTCTCCTTACCTCATGGCTCATTCCTTTGTTCGGCCAACCATTCCATGATTGCCACGGGTCTGTTATTGAGCAATACAGGACTCCCATCAAAATCAAAATTGGCATGGTTTGCATGAGAATAGATCCAGGACCAATGCCCATTGTAATAATAATCATCTCCTCCAAAAAATCCCGTAATATCAGTTACATGGTCATAAAAGGAAAAATGGACGTTGTTGGCACCCGCATTAATTAATCGCTTATATAAGGGTACTACCGTCTTTTCTGGTACAGTTGTCCCATCGTCCTTGGCATGTACAAACCAAATAGGCACATCTTTGATTTTCTCGACTTGTTCATTGGTAATGTATTGGTTTTGATACGCCAATGCACTGATATAACCCGCAGCGAAATAGTCGGGGTTTAAAAAGATCAGTTTTAGTGCCATATAACCCCCATTGGAACAGCCTCCAACATATATTCTGTTAGGGTCAATATCAGGATGATCAGCCACATATTTTTTTATCAGCGCCAATAAGGCTTCATTATAGATATCATTCTCTTTACCCCTTGTGTAAGCTCCACTTGAAGATTGCATCCAGAAAGTAGGACTCTGGGGTGCCAGAACATAAGCGCCTTTGAAAATTCTTTGGATGTCCTTAGAGGCATAGTTAGCAGCCCTATTCGCGATCAACGGAATACTTGGATCATTTCCTCCTTCCCCACCACCATGCAACCAAATGATTAGAGGTAATTTCTGATCGTCATTCTCAGGTTCAAACGAGGCAAATGAGAGTGATACCTCATTGTGTGAGTACGTACCGGTTAAATTAAACTTGTCTATTAATGGTAAAAACCTTTTAGATTCAGAATTCCATACCCTCTTTGTGGTTGAATCGGTAATGGTCAATTCATAATTTATCCATTTATTACTACCTCTATTATTTACCCGAATATATTTAATAGGCGATCCCAAGACATCTTCCGGACCAACAAACATCACCAGGGTTATATGATTTCCTTGCTCAACTTTGTTTCCTTTTTCATCGGACACATAGGCATAGACAACTTTCCTACCACCACTGGCTTCTTCAGGATTCATTTCAACACCGTCATAACTTCTTTTTGCCATTACCGAAAAATTTTCTGCCTTAACTTCAGTCGTTGGTTCCTTCATAAAAAGAATTATTTTACTAACAGCAGGACCCCAATCATATCCATCAATAATCAAGTTATATTCCCCATCATTATCACTGAATGGAGCTGTTGCTTTTTTTGTGTGATCCCTATTTGCCAAAAGGATTAAAGGAATGGTCATTAAACCCATAAAAATGAGTCGCAAAATTGCTTTTCTAGTCATATTGAATATTTAATTTTTAGAATTCCAGTATTTCCAACAAATTGATTAATCCGAGTTCCGTATGCTTAATAGTACCACTGCATTTGCATTGGAACCAGCCATTCTCATAACTCCATGGTTTCAATCGCCCTCTTTTAATTATTTTTTACGCTTATGGCCAACCCGCCTCCAGAGTTGTTAACTGTTGTTGTAAAGTTTTCCAGATCCATGACATAAGCCAAATAAGCCTTCGTAGCTGACATGCCACCTGATCCCAGGGGACGTACATTATGCGCAGTGAAGGAACCCCCAGCTTCTAATTTAGGAGCTACATCAATAAAGTAGTTCGTATACCAATCCTTATCTGCATCGCTGAAAACAAAATCAAACGGACCCTCAAGTTTCTTGACGAGATCATGTGCATTAGCTAATCTTGCGTCAATATATTTTGACAACCCGGCTTCTTCAAAATTAGCAATGGCTTCCTTATAGCGTCTTACGCTTATCTCAATGGTAATGAGTTTTCCATTGGTTTTACTCATAGCCCAGGCAATCCATATTGCGGAATGACCTGTTGATGTCCCTATTTCTAATCCCTTTGTATAACCGTTTTTAATTATTATATCATAAAGTAATTTGCCATCCGTATCAGGCACATTTAAATCACGCCACTGGTTTTTTTTACTTTTCAGAAATGCCTCCACTTTCTTGTCCAGTTCCGGATTTTCTACAGAGTGTTGTGCAAGGAGATAATTCCCGGAATAAATTACCATGATTATGTAAATAAAAAATGTCCCGGGTAAATGTGAAATAACTCTTCTCATAATTGAAATCTTTTCCTGATATAATATAATGTTTGCTTCACTAAAAATAGCTAGAAATTAAACAAAAAGCAGTACTACAGTAAGGACAATACCTCCCAATGCGAAGTATAACCCTTTTTGGAATATTGGTGTTTTGGGTTTGAACATCCAAAATGCTGAAACAGCAAAAAACAGTAATGCTATCCCAAAAAATATATTCAACCAATACAAAGGATGCCCGGAATGCATTTTGTGCAACTTGTTCATGTTATCCAAAATAAGTGGCATCTTCATCTCAATATAGCTCGCTTGTCCCGTAATTTTGTCATAGGTTCCTCCTTTAAAATAGACCAGATTGCCTTCTGTCTTGTCTACCTTAAAGGCTCTTTTTCCAAGGGCACGACCCAAATCTTCGTCTTCCAAACCAATATCAAGTTTGCTTTCAATAAGTACTTCCTTTTTCAAATAATCCGTATTTCTGAAGGTTAATACTATACCGCTAATAGCATATACCGCCATAATACCGGCTAAAAAGAACCCAAGATACCTGTGGTATGTTCTTACTTTTTGTTCTGTTTTTCTTCCCATTATTTGCAGAATTTTAAATACAAATTCTATTTTCCTAAACCAAAGATCCATTTTCATTTAAGGAATAGAAAATATTCTTCTGTAAACAACATAAAATCTATGCCCAACAG
>JABDPH010000326.1 GCA_013042925.1 Eudoraea sp. | reverse complement strand
AGGTATATTTGTCTATGGCTTCATGGGCAGAAGTAAAAGGGCTTGAAGGAATTTCTCAGTTTATGTACAAACATTCCGATGAGGAAAGAATGCATATGTTGAAACTCGTCAAATATGTAAATGAACGGGGTGGACAATCCGAAATATCGGCATTAACACAGCCAAAGGCTGTTTTTGAATCGTTTCAAAAGATGTTTGAAGATTTATATGAACATGAAATTTTTGTTTCGAAAAGCATCAATGAGTTGGTGCATGTAGCACTTGAGGAAAAAGATTATGCAACCCATAATTTTCTTCAGTGGTTTGTTGCTGAACAGATGGAGGAAGAAGCACTTGCACGCACGATTTTAGATAAGATTAACCTCATAGGAAACGATAAAAGCGGGCTTTACCTTTTTGATAGGGATGTACAACAAATCACCGTTGAAAGCGCAGCCGCAGACTCTCCACAATAAAAAAAGAGGATCTTGCAGATCCTCTTTTACAGCACCAGTTAATATTCCGCCTGATAAACTTTAGTGATGGAATTATTTTCCCAGCATTACTAATTCATTACATTTAATCTCGGTAATATATCTTTTTTCACCTTCTTTGTTTTCATAGGAACGGTGAATAAGTTTACCTTCCACGGCAACTTCATTACCCTTAGTAAGGTAATTTTCTACAATCTCTGCGGTTTTGCCCCAGGCCACTACATTATGCCATTGGGTATCCGTTACCTTTTCGCCTTTGCTGTTCTTGTAAATCTCATTGGTAGCTACAGAAAATTTAGCCAATTTACCACCATTATCAAGGTTAACAATTTCAGGGTCTTGCCCCAGGTTTCCAATCAACTGTACTTTGTTTCTAAGTGCGTTCATAATTTCTAATTTTAAGGATTAAACAGTTAATACTATCGGGTCTTATTCTCCGACACTGCAAGCATAGAACAGGCGTTTTGTACTACTCGGTTAGGAAGTATTTATTTTCGTTTGTAATCGTTTGTAGTCGTTTGTAAGTCGTTATAACCAGGGTGCAAAGCTTGATTTCGGAGAATGGCCATCTTAATAAAAGCAATTATTCCTATATTAGACTACTTTTCTAAAATACCCATATAATATGCCAAAAACACTCCTCCTGTTTTTCTGTTCTCTCCTTTTAAATGTTTCATATTTAATTGGCCAGTCAACAGAAGAATTAGTAGATAAAATAACAAAAGAAGCCATTGAAAATTCTCAATTAGAACGACTCGCCCATGAACTAATGGATGTTATAGGCCCTCGTTTGGTGGGTACACCACAGATGGCCAAAGCCCATGAATGGGCTGTATCGACATTTAAAAAATGGGAGATAGATGCTCGCCAAGAGGAATGGGGTACCTGGAGAGGTTGGGAACGAGGTATTACCCATATAGATCTGGTTTCTCCAAGAGTTGTTTCGCTTCGGGGTATGCAGCTTGCATGGAGTCCCGGCACTTCAGATTCAGGGATTACTACTGAAGTCATAAACCTCCCCGTAATGGAAGATTCACTAGACTTTGCAAAATGGCTTCCTAATGTAAAAGGTAAATTTGTAACCGTTTCCATGAATCAACCCACTGGTCGTCCGGATTACAATTGGGAAGAATTTGCTACCGAGGAATCATTTGAAAAAATGAAAACCGATCGGGAAGTACAGACCAGGGCCTGGTATCAACAAATAAGAAATACCGGATATAACCTGATTACACTAAACGGCGCGCTGGAGCAAGCAGGAGCAGCAGGTATTATTCAATCCAACTGGTCCGAAGGTTTTGGCGCCAACAAAATATTTGGTGCAAACACCAAAGCTATTCCGGTAATAGACCTATCACTTGAAGATTACGGAATGTTATACCGACTGGCCGAGAATGGCCAAAAACCTGTATTAAAGGTAGTTGCCAAATCAAAAGAATTGGGGAGGGTACCTACATTTAATACAATAGCCACTATTCCCGGAACAAAATTCCCTAAAGAATACGTTGTCCTATCCGCTCATTTCGATTCGTGGGACGGTGCAACCGGTGCCACCGATAATGGGACAGGTACTATTACCATGATGGAAGCTGCACGCATCCTTAAAAAAATATATCCTAACCCTAAACGAACAATTATAATCGGACTTTGGGGGAGCGAAGAACAGGGGCTTAACGGGTCCCGTGCTTTTGTTGAAGACAGGCCGGAAGTTGTAAAAGGCTTACA
>JABDPH010000319.1 GCA_013042925.1 Eudoraea sp. | reverse complement strand
GGCTATTAAATGGTAATTCTTAAACATAATAGCCTTACTTGATTAAATCTTAGCCCAGAAAAACACATCACTTTGATCATCTTTAGGTTAATAATTATTAATTTAAACTTATGAAAGCAACAGTAATATTATCCTTCCTGATTCTCCTGGTAAGCTGTAGAGAGGAAATTAAGACAACAGAAATATCTATAGATAGAAGAGATATATTGGAGATTAGGATAGCTGACCTGGAAAGAGAGAAAGTTCGTTTACTTAAATCTTCCAATGAAGAGAATCCTATCATCATTAACCTGAATGCACATATAGATAGCCTTAAAGTACTCCTTGCAGTTAAGGAACTCAGAATAAAATGACAATGTTACTTTACTAATCCTTACGAAATCTGCCAAAACGAATCAACCGTATGGAATAAGGAGGAATGATTTAAAGTCACATAGATTAATTCCTTACCTTAGAAAGTTCAACCAATCACTTCCTTTTAATGATCAGCTACTTTAGAAAAATCCGTAGAAAACTTGCAGATGACAGCAAGCCCTGTAAACGATTTTTATACAAGAACCTTTAGCAGTTATCAATTCGTAAATACAAAAATTCATTTACAAGAAGACAATTTAATTTTTCTGATTTCCTGAACAGTTCTTCTTTCTCAACCCCGGTAATTGCGAATATTTACTATTTTCGTTGGCTATGATGACGTTCACAAACTATTCGATGATCAAATAAATGGAAACTACACCCAAAAAAGGTATTCAGGGATTAATCGAAAATTGGCAAAGTGATTTAATCGCAGCAGTGAGTGTAGCACTTATTGCTTTGCCTCTTTCACTAGGTATTGCTTTGGCCGCTGGTGCACCTGCGATGTCAGGTATCATTTCAGCAATTGTGGGCGGTGTTGTAACGACCCTTTATCGGGGAGGGCATATATCTGTCAACGGACCTGCCAAAGGAGTTATAGGGGTCATACTTTTGGGTATTGTATTGATGGATGATGGTTCAGGGCAAGCCTTTAATTATGTGTTGGCAGCCGTGGTTGTTTCAGGTGCAATTCAAATGTTATTGGGGTTGTTGAAATTGGGTCGTTTGGCAGATATCTTCCATTCTTCCGTAATTCATGGCCTTTTAGCCGCCATCGGAATTATCATATTTGCAAAGCAAATCCACGTTGCCATGGGTACCCATTCTGATAGCCCAAGTATTATACAAAACCTCATTGATGCAGTTGTATACTTACCTCAAGCCAATCCTTTTGTGTTGATTATTTCACTGACAGGCTTGCTTTTATTATTGTTTCATTCCAAAATCTCTAATCGGTTTTTCCATATTTTGCCTACCCCAATGTGGGTCATAATCCTTTCCATACCATTTGTCTATATCTTTAATTTCTTTGACCAGCATTCACTTTCATTCCTTGGAAAGGCCTATGAGGTAGGACCTAATCTATTGTTAGACATTCCTGATAATATTATGGATTCAATTATGCATCCTAATTTCGGTAAAATTGCTACAATTGAATTCTGGACAACTGTAATATCTATTTTAATCATTACAAGCATTGAATCCCTGGCCATTGCCAAAGCAATCGACAAGATTGATCCTTATAAAAGAAAGACCGATTTGAATAAGGATTTGACAGGTATCGGATTAAGTACTGTTGTAGCTGGTTTAATTGGAGGTCTGCCAATTATTGCTGTAATTATTCGAAGTACGGTCAATATCCATAATGGTGCTAAGACCAAATGGTCTAATATGTATCAAGGTCTTTTGTTGTTACTTTTTATTGTGGTATTTAGCCCTATAATGACGCAAGTACCTCTTTGTGCATTTGCTATTTTGCTCGTATATACGGGATTTAAATTGGCTTCCCCCGCGGTTTTCAAACAAGCTTATTATCAAGGAACTGAGCAATTAATATTCTTTGTAAGTACAATGGTTTTAACCCTTTATACTAATTTATTAATTGGATTACTTGGTGGGTTATTATTGGCTTTGGTAAGTCATTTGCTATTGGCAAGGGTGTCCATTCCTCGTTTTTTTAAAATGGTTTATAATTCGGGTTCAAATTTGGTTAAGCAGCCAGATGGCCGTTACGATCTGAATATTAAAGGGATTGCGAATTTCCTGGGCATCTTAAAAGTCGATAGGTTGGTGTCTCAAATTCCTTCTGGGGCGGATGTTAATATTGATTTGTCGGGAACAAGATTAGTAGGGATAACCTACATGGACTACCTGGTAGATTACCTAAAAATGCAAAAGAATACAGGCGCGGAGGTTGTTATAAGAGGACTAGATTCACATGTTTCATCCTCTACTCATAATAGAGCTTTAAAAATTTCTTTATACAGTTCTGTTGCAAAATTATCACCAAGGCAAATTCGGTTGCAAAATTTGGCGAATGAAAAGGATTACCAATTCACAAGTCAAATAGACTGGGACACTACTTATCTCAGGAACTTTCACTTTTTTCAAATCAGACCTATTGAGCGTAAATTAAATTGCCTCAACGGAATTTATAAAGATTTAAATGTGTCATGGGAAATTGCTGATGTAACTTTTAGTGAAGGCGCTGCTTTTACAGCTGAGACGTTTAATACAACGTTAATGGTCTTAAAATTAAACAAAAAGATCCCCATTTTCACAATGGAAAAAGAAGGCGTACTTGAAAATATTTTTGACAAAGTAATGGCATTTACCGGTTATAAGGATATTGATTTTAAGATGTATCCGGATTTTTCTAAAAAATTCTTGATTATGGGGAATGAGGAATCTGAAATTCGGTCATTTTTTTCAGATGATATCGTGCGCTTCTTCGAAAATCACCAGATTTATCATTTAGAAAGCAATGGCGAAGCACTAATCATTTTTGATAAAATCAAATTAGCACGGACAGATGAAACCGTTGCATTTATCAATTATGGAAAGGAATTGGCCACGCTCTTAGATATTAAGAAAACGTAATAATAGATTATGAAAGGTAATAGATACCTTAAAATTAAGAGGTGAAGATGAATTCAACTATAAAATTCTGTTTTCCATACATTTTACTTTATACTGCATTATGTCCATTATTATTTATATCCTGTGAGCAAAAATCTACTGAAACAGCTGAGATCAGGGGTGTTTATGGAAACCCCAAACCTTTCTGGGATAAAGAATTAAATCTTAATGATCTTGGGGTTAATGCTATTTTTGTCCACAGCGGATCCATCAATCATGAAATGGTTAACAGGGCCAGATCTGAAGGATTACTGTTATTTGCTGAATTTGCCACTTTAAATGGTAAAAATTATGTAGAAACGCACCCTGAAGCCTGGGCAATCAATGAAAAAGGTGAAAAAGTGCAAGCTGCATCGTGGTTTATGGGGG
>JABDPH010000318.1 GCA_013042925.1 Eudoraea sp. | reverse complement strand
CAAATATGATGAACTGCCGTATGCAATAGGTTTTCTGTGTTATCCTTGGTAGCGTTAACGATAGGTACGACTTTTTCCAAAAACCATTCATAACCTGTTGATTTTGGAAATGGCAACTCATAATAGGATAGCTGGTTTAATTGTTTCAGCATGTTCATATTTATGACACCCTTTCTGGCCAGAGTTCCATTATTGTCATAGCTTAGTCCAATTTTTTGAGTTATATAGTTTAATATCATGTTAGCTAATCCAATATCATAGGCTATGCGTTTGCCCTGGTGTTCAAAGGATACATTGGAAATTCCTCCAAGGTTCAGGCAGAAATCATAGTTGCCAAAAAAAAGGCGATCTCCTATAGGTACCAGAGGAGCTCCTTCTCCACCAAGAGCTACATCATTTGTTCGAAAGTCGCAGACAGTTTTCTTTCCACTGACATTTGCCAGATGCTGTCCCGATCCTATCTGTAATGTTAATCCCTTTGCCGGTTGGTGGTGGGTTGTATGTCCATGACTGGCTATAATGTCTACATCAAGACCTTTTTCTCTGATAAATTCCCTTGCCTGTTGTCCCAGCCAACTACCATATGTATTATGAAAAATAAGTAGTTCATCTGCTGGCAGTTCAATTGAATTTTTCAAGTGGGCCCGCATATCCTTATCATAGCTAATGGCCCGCGTTTCCTTAATTTCAAATTTCCATTGATCATACTTCTTCCAGATATGGCAGTATGCTAGATCAAGTCCATCCAGAGAGGTGCCAGACATTAATCCTATGACTTTATATGTATTCATTGCAAAAACAGGGTATCATGTGGTTCAAGATTAATAATGATGAAAGTTAATTAGATTCATTTTCAATGTAAAAAAAATGTGATTCTTTTTTTTGAACACATACCGTTTTTATCTTGCCTTAAACTCCGTAGGTCTCATCGATGAGATAATTTCTTAAGGTTATATACTATTGATTTTTGATAAATTTATACCACTAATTTTTAACAAAAATGTGTACTTTTAGTAATTGTTATTTTAAGTCATTAAATTGACTTATCTTATATTTTTAAATGGAATATTTTGGTTGGGAATCGCACGCTACTGTTATGAACGGTTTTTGACTACTGAATAACTATTTTATTAACCAATTTTAAAGTAATACAGTATGAGTAAGGCTAAAAAAGAGAACACCATAACGCGCCGAGGATTTGTGGGCAGAACTTTGACCGCTTCCGCAGCGTTCACTATAGTACCGTCATATGCCGTCAGCGGATTGGGGCATGTAGCTCCTAGTGATAAATTGAATATTGCCGGTGTAGGTGTCGGAGGCATGGGGCTTGCCAATTTAAAGAATTTAGAATCGCAAAATATTGTAGGTCTTTGTGATGTTGATTGGAAGTATGCCAAAGGCGCTTTTGATAGATATCCAAACGCTAAAAAGTATTGGGATTTTCGGAAGATGTATGAAGAAATGGGTGATGAAATAGATGCAGTTGTTATTGCTACTGCAGATCATACACATGCCATTGTTGCTGCCCAGGCCATGACCATGGGTAAACATGTTTATCTTCAAAAACCATTAACACACTCGGTTTATGAATCCAGGTTATTGACAAAATTAGCGAAAAAGTACAATGTTGCTACCCAAATGGGTAACCAGGGAGCTTCTGGAGCCGGTGTTGCGGAAACTTGTGAAATACTTTGGAGCGGAGCAATAGGTGATGTAACAAGGGTTGAATCATTTACTGATCGGCCAATTTGGCCTCAAGGCTTGAATACCCCGGAAAGAGGCGATTGGGTGCCTGATACGTTGAATTGGGAACTATTTACAGGGCCGGCTAAAATGAAACCTTTCAATGAGGTTTATCATCCCTGGAATTGGAGAGGATGGTGGGATTATGGTACAGGAGCATTAGGAGATATGGCTTGCCATATACTTCATCCTGTTTTTGAAGGTCTTAAATTGGGTTACCCAACTAAGGTACAGGCAAGCTCGTCATTATTACTGAATGATTCTGCGCCAGTATCGCAAGCTGCCAAACTAACATTCCCATCGAGAGGAAAACATGGCAGCATGAAATTGCCAGAAGTGGATGTTCATTGGTATGATGGTGGAATTAAACCAGTATTGCCTGAAAATTGGCCTTCAGGGAAAAACCCGAACAAGAGTGGAGGAGGAACCTACTTCTATGGAACAAAAGATATTCTTCATGTAGGTTGTTATGGTGTTGAACCAGAATTATTATCTGGCAAGAAGATTAATGTTCCCAAAACAGAACGAAGAGTTGAGGATGAAATGGGACTTGCTTGGAATAAGGGAGCTCATGAAATGGATTGGGTAAGGGCATGTAAAGAAAGTGCAGAAAACAGAAAGCCATGTACTTCAGATTTTGCTGAAGCCGGACCATTTAATGAAATGGTTGTTATGGGCGTACTAGCTGTTCGCTTACAGGCCTTGAATAAAGTATTAGAATGGGATGGTGAGAAAATGGAATTCACAAATATTGGTGCTAATGAGGAAATTAGGACGGTAATAAAGGATGGATTTGAGATTCATGACGGACACCCAACCTTTAACAAAGATTGGACCGAGCCAATGAATGCAATAGCATATTCCCAGGAATTGATCAAGCACACATATAGAGATGGTTGGTCATTACCTGAGATGCCGGCATAGGTCATGGATTAGAGAATTAAATTTGACAATAAATAATAATTAGTAGAACTGGCTGATTGGGCTGATTCTACCCGTAAAAATCAAAAAAGAACAAACAGATGAGAAAAATTAGTTTAGTTGTAATATTTGGCTTGATTTTGATTCCAGTATTATCAAGTTGTAAAGATAAAAAGGCAGATCAAAAAGAGGAAGCCGCAACAGAAGCTGAAATGGCACCGGAAACGCAAGAAGCTCCTATGAATGAGCTTACTGCGGAAGAGAAAGCTGATGGCTGGGTAATGCTTTTTGATGGAAAAACTTCAGAAGGTTGGCGAGGCTACAAAAAAGAGAATTTTCCTGCAGCGTGGGAAATTGTTGACGGAACCTTGCATATGATTGGCTCAGGTAGAGGAGAAGCAGGTTCTAAAGACGGAGGGGATATTATATTCGATAAACAATTTCAGAATTTTACCTTGAGCTTAGAGTGGAAAATTTCTGAAGGCGGAAATTCTGGTATCTTGTACCTAGGGGAAGAAAAGTTGGATTATATCTGGAAAACTGCCCCTGAAATGCAAATATTGGATAATGAGAAGCACCCGGATGCCAAATTAGGTAAAGATGGTAATCGTATGGCGGGTTCGTTGTATGATTTGATACCGGCAAAACCACAAAATGCTAAACCAGTAGGAGAATGGAACAAAGTTGAACTTACCGTATATAAAGGCACAGTAGTTCATAACCAAAACGGTGTAAATGTTGTGGAATACCACCTCTGGACACCAGAATGGAATGAATTAGTGGCAGGCAGTAAGTTCCCGAGTTTAAATCCGGAATGGGCTGATGTTCCTTCTAAAGGGTATATTGGACTTCAGGATCATGGCGATGATGTTTGGTTCAGAAATATTAAGATAAAGGAACTATAAGGAGTTACGCCTATTATAAAAATTTAGCCCCATATATTTGCTAAATGTATGGGGCTTTTTATTTGGATTTAATAGCTCTAAATCTGTAATGTAAATTGAGATACTATAAAACTACAGGTAATTTCCCATTTGCAATGAGCCTGCCAAAAAAATGTTCGACAGCTACTTTTTGGAATGCTCTAAATTCCTGATAAACCAAAACAACCGCACTGGTATTTTGGTAATCAAAATCCCTTAATGCATAAGGATTCCCGAAAAGATACAAAACAACGTTTTTTGTTTCAATCATCTCCTTCAGGAGCATTAAATATTCTTCAGAAATTCCAAAATTGTTTTGAGGTTTTACCATTGGCGGATACAGAGCGATCAACACATTTTGCATTTCTGACACTTTTTCCCTTATTAGTTCTGTATTAAACTCAGCTGTGGAAAAGTAATCAAATTCAAGCTCTTTTTTGATATCCCTAAAAAATGAATTGTCATTCCTATTTGTTATTTCAATACCCGCAAACCCATTCATTGCAAAGGAGTTTATGTCCTTTGGAGACCCTTTATGTAAAGTTATGCTGTGTTTCGCAAGCTCTAGATTTAGATCAGTCGGATCTATTAATACTGGACTTAAGTTATCGATTTTACTATTGAATGCCTTTTCCTTTAGTTTCCATATTCTTGCAAAGCTCAATTCAATTTGTTCATCCTGTGCGTTTTGTAAAATGTTATCTATGCCCTCAACAACATGTTCGGCAAAACATAAAATATCATTACCGGCATCAAAGGCCGCCCATTCTAAATCACCCTTATCAGAAAACATTTTGGAAACCGCATGCATATTCAGTGCATCAGATACCACCACTCCCTGAAATCCCATTTCTTCTCGCAAAACCCCTTTAATAATTTTCTCTGAAATGGAAGAAGGCTCCATTGAACCGCCTGCAAGCGAAGGTACCGCAAGATGACCTACCATAATTGAATCAATCCCGTTTTGAATTAAGTGTTTAAACGGATACAGCTCATTATCAAGGAGTTCATCTTTGGATTTATTGATCAAAGGAAGTCCGAGATGAGAATCTGTAGCAGTGTCTCCATGCCCCGGAAAGTGTTTGGCGCTGTTAAGTATTCCAACACTTTGAAGACCTTTAGCTAAGGCAATTGCTTTGTTGGCCACATTGTGCTTATCACTTCCAAAAGATCTATATCCTATTACAGGATTTTCAGGATTACTATTAATGTCAGCTACGGGGGTAAAGTTCCAATGTATCCCTGCCTGCTTACAGTCATTAGCAATATTCTTACCCACTTCTGTAATAGCTTCGTCATGATTATCTATTGCACCCAAAGTTATGGCATATGGGTATTGTGGAGTGTTTTCAACACGCATCGCCAATCCCCATTCAGCATCAATGCTTATTAATAATGGATATTTGGCAACTTGCTGGTAACGTTCAATAAGGTTTTTCAGAACTCTATAACTATCTTCATTGTATACAACTTCTTTCTTTCCTTCATAATTTGTCGCAGCACTTGCCCTGGAATGAAAAAAGCAGAGCCCTCCTATATGGTGCTTACTTATTAAATCTTGTAACTTTAGTATTTCTTCTTCACTATCATTAATAAATGCCGCAGGCATAAAAAACTGTCCAACTTTTTCCTTTAGGGAAAGTGATTTTGCAGCTGTTGGATAATCTATAAAATCAAGCTTCTGAATTCGCCCCTTTTTTTCCATAATCTGCCGGATATTTTAAATATTTTAAAATAAATATTGCTGGAAGCGCACCTATTACAACCCATATGAAGAAACCATCATAACCGAGCCATTCCTGAATATATCCGCTAACCAGTCCAGGGAGCATCATACCGAGGGCCATAAACCCAGTAGCCAGAGCGTAATGGGAAGTTTTGGAGGCCCCTTCAGCGATATAAATAAGATAAACCATGAAACCGGCAATTCCAAAACCATAACCGAACTGTTCCAAAACCACTGTGGTTATTACCGCGAAGTAATTGGTAGTATTTGTTATTGCCAGGAAAGCGTAAAAAGCATTCGGAACATTTATTGAAAGTACCATCGGCAACATCCATTTTTTTAAACCATCTTTGGAAATTAATATCCCACCCAAAATTCCACCTATAGTAAGCATTATAACCCCTATTGTTCCATATATATAACCAACCTCAGAGGTTGTATAGCCCAAACCACCTTTATCTGTGGAATCGAGGAAAAAAGGGGCTGACATTTTCACCAATTGTGATTCTCCCAATCGGAAAAAGAGAACGAACGCCAAGG